>CAJWZG010000020.1 GCA_913049565.1 uncultured Gammaproteobacteria bacterium | reverse complement strand
CTTGGTTGTTTTGCCGAATGACGGATAATCCGCATTTCGTGCGGCGCGTTTTATACCACAAACCACATTCTGAGATAAACGGATTTTCCAATGACAGCGCGGATTCAAAACGAGACAGATCTTCTAGGCATGCGGGCAGCTGGTCGCGCAGCCGCTTCAGTGTTAGAGATGATTGGCCAGCATGTTCAGCCCGGCATCACCACCGAAGAGCTTGATGACATTTGTCACGGTTTTATCGTCGACGAACTTGACTGCATCCCGGCCCCGCTGAACTACGGGGGCGGTGGCGGTCAAATGCCTTTCCCAAAGTCGATCTGCACCAGCGTCAATCATGTGGTGTGCCACGGTATTCCAAGTCCAGCCAAGAAGCTAAAATCTGGCGACGCCATCAACATCGACATCACGGTTATTAAAGATGGTTACCATGGTGATACAAGCAAGATGTTTTTCGCCGGAGAACCCTCCGTCATGGCCAAGCGCCTGAGCAAAATTACCCAAGAATGTATGTACCGAGGTATCGAACAGGTCCGTCCGGGAGCACGACTTGGTGACATCGGACACGCTATACAGCGTCACGCGGAGAGCAACCATTTCAGTGTTGTTCGGGAATTTTGCGGACACGGGATCGCCAAGGTGTTCCACGATGATCCGCAGGTACTGCACTACGGTCGACCGGATACCGGCGTTGTTTTAGAAGAAGGTATGTCTTTTACCATTGAACCGATGATCAACGCGGGCAAGCGTCATGTGAAGATACTGCCAGATCAATGGACTGCGGTGACCAAGGATCATAAGCTCTCCGCTCAGTGGGAACATACCCTCATGGTGACCCACGATGGGTTTGAAATTTTTACCCTACGCGGCGAAGAAAGCTTTGGATGAGCTAGAACCACGACCAACCGCCAAGCCCAATCATAAGTCGACTCATCAAGATCTATCGTTGCGGCCAATAGCTTGAGTCTCACCGAAACCACATTGCGGCGCCGCGAAGATCTGACAAGGGCTATCGATAATCTGGAGCAGCGCTACTGGCGCGACGAGCCGATTGAGTCTCTGGTCGGTGGATTAACGCAGGTATTTGACCGGACGATTACAGATCTGTGGGAATATTACTTTCACGGGCTCTCAGGCTGCGCCCTCTTTGCGGTTGGCGGCTATGGGCGCGCCGAGCTGCATCCGGGCTCTGACATTGATATTTTGGTGCTCGTAGAAAAACCCGATCACCACCGAGAACCTATTGAGAGTTTTCTGCGTGACCTGTTCGACTTAAATGTTGAAGTCGGATACAGCGTGCGCAACATAAAAACTTGCATAACCGAATGTAAAGCCGATATCACCGTCGCGACGGCATTGTTTGAGCGTCGCTTCTTGTGCGGGGATCAGTCCCTATCTGCGCCACTTACAAAGGCTCTGGAGCACCGAAAAGTCTGGCCGATCGCCGACTTTTTTGCGGCGAAAAGAGACGAGCAAGTGGCGCGTCATCGGCATTACGACAACGTCGATTACAATTTAGAGCCCAACATCAAAACCTCCCCTGGCGGCTTGCGCGATATTCAGACCACACTGTGGATATGCAATCGACAATTTGGCACAACCGATGTGGCACAACTCGTCGACCTTGGCGTGATTACTGATACCGAAGCGCGCTCGCTCAATGACGGACGCCGTTTTCTGTGGTGGGTGCGCTATGGACTGCATGCTCTAGCTGGAAGAAAAGAAGACCAACTTCATTTCGCGCGTCAGCGGGAGCTATCCCAGCGTTTGGGCTTTATGGATACCGAAAGCAAGTCGGCGGTTGAGCTCTTTATGCAGCACTATTATCGCCACGTGCTGGCACTATCGGAAGTTAACGATATTGTGCTGCAGTATTTTCAGGAAGATATCGTTGCCAAACGTAGCCCCACCGTCGAACCCCTGAACGATCGCTTTCAGCTCGTAAATCGGCGCATCGATGTTTTAGAGCCAGCAATATTTCTCAGTAATCCCTCGGCCATGCTGGAAATGTTTTTGCTGATGGCCCAGCGGGAGGAAAATATTCGCGTGCGGGTGAGTACTATTCGAGCACTGCGGGATGCGGTGCATTTGATTGATGAAAATTTTCGATCCAATCCCGAAAACTGCAGCTTGTTTCTGCGTATTTTGAAGTCGCCCTACACGGTGGTAACTCAACTTACCCGAATGCGACGGTACGGTGTCCTCGGGCGCTACTTACCGGCATTTGGCGACATCGTCGGGCAGATGCAGCACGACCTTTTTCACATCTACACTGTAGACGCACACACCATGATGGTAATCCGCAATATGCGTCGCTTCCGCTATGACCACGCGCTAGAAACCTTCCCAATCGCACACCGTTGCGTCAAGAGCATTCCAAAAGGCGAATTGCTATATATCGCTGGATTGTTTCACGACATTGGCAAGGGCCGAGGCGGCGATCATTCTGAGCTTGGCGCCGAGGACGCTCTGCAATTTTGCACGCAGCTCGGGCTCAACGAAGCAGACACTGATTTGGTTTGCTGGCTGGTTCGACACCATTTGTTTATGTCATCGGTAGCGCAAAATCGAGACATCTATGATCCCGAGGTAGTGGCAGACTTCGCCAACCATGTGAAATCACAGATGCGACTGGATTATCTTTATGCGCTTACCGTCGCAGACATCAACGCGACTAACCCCACCTTATGGAATGGTTGGCGGGCCACGTTGATGCGACACTTATATGGCGAGACGCGTCGCGTCCTGCGCACCCAAGACGAACCGATGAATCGACAGGCTAGCGTGCGGGCATTCCAAGAAAGCGCGCTAGAGCAGCTGCAAAGTAAACTTCCTTCGCTAAATTCAGCCCACTTACACGAGATCTGGGAAAGCCTAGGCGAGGACTTTTTTTTACGCCACACCACCTCTGAGATCGTATCGATGAGCCAGAGTCTGCTGCATCACAACCTCAATGACGGTGCATTTATTGCGCTATCCGAGCATCAGCCCAATACCGCCGATGAAGGTGCGACGAAAGTCTATGTTTTAGATCAAGACCGACCGAAAACCTTCGCGGCTATTGTAGTCACATTGGCTCAACTCGGGCTTACCGTCGTGGACGCACATATCAACAAAGCGTCGGGCAACCACTATTTCGATATGTTCACCGTACTGGATGCCGAGGGCGCTGAGGTATCCGATGCCGATTTGCGCCTGCGCATCATTGATAGAGTTCGGGCAACGCTGATCGACCCAGACCCATCAACTAACGGCGCTACGCAAAGAGTGTCGCGACAACTGAAGGAGCTCAAGGTTCCTACTCAAGTCGATCTGACACCAGAGCTAAACGAGCACACCGCTGAGCTGAGGATTATCGCCTCGGACCGTCCAGGTTTACTGGCAACCATTGCCTTGGTGCTCGTAGAAGTTGGGTTTGAAATCACCTCGGCAAGGATCACGACCTTGGGCGAAAGAGTGGAAGATATTTTCATCGTAAGTCGCAAAGACGGCGCAGATTTGACCGACGCACAACAGTGTTACGAAATTGAACAAGTCATTCGTCAGCAGCTCGATCAGGCAGTTTAGCCTGAGCTGACAGACCAACGATAACGACAACAGGACACTTCTCTCCGTGGCAAACTCGAAACTACAGCACCTTCAGCCTTATCCCTTTGAACGACTGCGGGAGCTGCATCAAGACTGCCAACATAAAGGCGACCTGAAGCATATCCCGTTATCCCTTGGCGAACCCAAACACGCGCCGCCAGCCTTTGTCGTCAACGCTTTAGCCGATGCGTCATCTTTAACCCGCCAGCTGGGCATTTATCCGGCGACTAAGGGCAGCGACGAATTGAGGCAGGCGATCAGCCACTGGCTATTGCAACGCTTCGGCGTAAGCGTTGATCCCGCCGCCCAAGTACTGCCAGTCTATGGCACAAGAGAGGCGCTTTTTAGTGTCGCGCAAGCGCTGTTAAGCGGAAAACCGGGTTCAGCGGTTGGGATGCCAAATCCATTTTATCAAATATACGAAGGTGCCGCCTTCCTCGCCGGTGCTTCGCCAATCTACATCCCGAATCTCGAAGCAAACGATTATCGCCCGGATTTCTCGAGCATCACGGCGGAGCAATGGCGGGCGATAGAAATGGTTTACATCTGCTCACCCGGCAATCCGACCGGGCAAATTATGTCGCAAAGCGAGATGACGCAGCTCATAGAGCTAGCGCACGAGCACGACTTTGTCGTGGTGAGCGATGAGTGTTACAGCGAACTGTTCTTCGACGATAACGTGGTTCCTGGCAGTCTGCTGGATGCAGCTGAACAGGTCTCGCCTGGTTTGGCCGGGCGCGCTTTTGAGCGTTGCCTGAGTTTTCACAGCCTGTCGAAGCGCTCTAACCTGCCCGGTCTGCGCAGCGGTTTTGTCGCCGGAGACAGCCAGTTAGTACAGGCGTACTTAAGCTACCGAACCTATCATGGCTGTGCGATGTCGGCGCATCATCAACACGCGAGCACCTTGGCTTGGCAGGATGAAAGCCACGTCGCTGCGAATCGGCTGCTCTATCGCGATAAATTTGCCGCGGTGGGCGAGGTGTTGACCCCGCACTATGACCTTCGGCAACCCGAGGGGGGATTTTACCATTGGCTTCGGACGCCGATTGATGACCTACGATTCAGTCAAAAGCTGCTCGAGGAACAACACATCACTGTTATGCCCGGGAGTTTCCTAGGGCGCGATGCGCTTACTGGCAACCCGGGCAAGGGACATGTTCGGGTAGCGTGGGTTGCAGCAAAGGAGGACTGTCTACTAGCGGCTCGACGTTTAGCCGATTTCGCGCAAACGCTATAGTCCCTAAGCGTATTGTATATTGGCTTACACCCTCGAATAGTCCCCAGAGCCAAGTTAGACTCAACTTTTTTACGGGCAAAAGGAACTTTCATGACTACAACATTCGCTTTTGCCATCGGGGCACGCAACACCAACGGCGCAGGGCTCGTCCTCGACTGCTTGTACCCGGCACCCGTAATGCACCCCGAAGGTCAATCCGCTGAGGCCATTGCACAGCTGGATGCAGGGATCACAGTCCTCGACAGCCAAACACTGGATGTTCTGATATCTGCTGCCCCGCAGCTGGTACCCTCAGCACTAGTCGAGACTTGCGCTCATCGCAGCGCACACCATGAATTGATCGCGATAAGGCTCGTTGCAGACGACGATATTGCTAGCACTGAAGAGGCCTACCTAAAGCTGCACCTGCTATCGCATCGTTTAACGCTGCCGAATACGCTTAACCTCAGCGGTATTTTCGCGCATCTACCGAATTTGGCATGGACTTCAGCGGGCCCAATCGAGATCAAAGAGTTACCTCAAGCCTTGCTCAACGCGCGCGCGCAAGGGCTGAACCTTGAAGTGTTCTCCGTGGACAAATTTCCCAAGATGGTGAACTACGTCGTTCCAGCAGGTGTGCGCATTGCTGATGCAAGTAGAATTCGTCTTGGTGCGTATTTGGGTGAAGGTACAACCGTCATGCACGAGGGCTTCGTCAACTTTAACGCTGCCGCTCTCGGTCCTAATATGGTCGAAGGTCGTATCTCTCAGGGTGTCACTATTGGCGCCGGCACCGATCTTGGCGGAAGTTCTAGCACACAAGGTACGTTGTCCGGCGGTGGTGAGATTGTCATCAGCATCGGTGAAGAGTGTTTGGTTGGGGCCAATGCAGGCACTGGCATACCGCTAGGTGATCGCTGCACCATCGAGGCTGGCCTATACATTACCGCAGGAACCCCGGTAATGGTGGTAGACGAGAATGGCGACGATGTGCGGCGCGTAAAAGCACGAGAGCTAGCAGGTCACAACGATTTACTGTTCATTCGCGACGCCAAAAGCGGACAAGTCGTGTGTAGAACCAATCGCAAGGCTATTGAGCTAAATGACAAACTGCATCGCCACAACTGATGACAGCCTACTTGTCTGTTCTTGAACTAACCAAGGCGCTAATCCGCAGGGTCTCCGTGACTCCCGAAGATGCTGGCTGCCAAGAACTCATTGGTGAAATGCTCCAAGAATTGGGCTTTGTTACCGAACAATTGAACGCGCACGGCGTTCATAACCTGTGGGCTTGGCGCGGCATAGACCCTGCAACCGCGACGGCATCCGCACATCTAATGTTTGCAGGACATACGGATGTCGTGCCCTCTGGACCACCTGAGACATGGGATTCTCCACCATTTGAGCCAACGGTGCGCGACGGTTTGCTCTACGGAAGAGGCGCCGCTGATATGAAGTCCAGTTTGGCGGCAATGATTCACGCCGTTGCGGACTTTGTGCGCGCGCACCCAGATCACCCCGGCACCATTAGCTTCCTAATCACGAGCGACGAAGAAGGTGAAGCTATACATGGCACCCGTCACGCCATCAGGGAACTGGCTGCAAAAGGTATCCAGCCCGATTATTGCGTTGTAGGCGAGCCCAGCTCTTCTGATCAATTGGGTGATGTGGTGCGATGCGGGAGGCGCGGTTCATTGAACGGCACTGTGACCGTTCACGGAACGCAAGGTCATGTTGCCTACCCCGAGTCTGTCGAAAATCCCATTCATCTGGCCGCCCCGGCATTGGCGGCGTTGGCTGATGAAACTTGGGATCACGGGAACGCTTATTACCCGGCTACGAGTCTGCAAATTTCTAACATTCGATCGGGCACCGGGGCGACCAATGTTGTCCCCGGAGATTTGACTGCCCTCTTTAATATCCGCTTCAACACGGAACAAACCGAGGAACGCCTTCGCGAGCGGGTTGAAGCGATTTTTGCCAGCCGCGAACTGAAAACCACTTTTGAGTGGCAACTTTCTGGACCGCCGTTTTTAACTCAGCAAGGTGCGCTGACCCAAGCAGTACAGGAAGCCATCATGCAAGAGACGGGATTAACGACGCAGCTGTCAACGTCGGGTGGAACCTCCGACGGGCGTTTTATTTCACCTTGGAACGGCTCGGGCGCAGCCGTCGTGGAGGTTGTAGAGGTAGGACCGATCAACGCGACTATTCACAAGGTGAACGAGTGCGTCGCAGTCGACGACTTGGATCCCCTCACCCGAATCTATTATGGCGTGGCTGCCCATCTGCTGAGCGACTGATGTCTTGGGCCTATCGCATCGCCGTCGTCGCCCTCATCGCCCTAATATCGGTAACCATCAATCTTCCGGCGAGCCTGCTACGTCGCGCCGTTGATTCAGACACTGTCCAATTGATCGCGACAACCGGGACAATGTGGCAAGGCTCTGCTGAAGTGGTTGCATTAGGGGTGACTAGTCATTTGAAGTGGCAGACGACAGCGACACCGCTAGGGGCAACTTTTGTCTTAACGCATCAGAACAGCAAGATCGGTGGTCACCTCAGTTTGGGTACTATCCAGCATGAAATAGACATCAGCGGTCGGATTGGCTCGAGCACGCTGGCGCCGCTACTCAGTCAATACGACTTGTTTGTTCCCGGCAATTTCGAGCTACCAGATACGAAACTACTATGGGATACCAACGGCCCTAGACTCAGACAACCGAGCGCACTGCAGTGGAGCGGTGGGCTGACTCAATACATACTGGCAAATCGCCGCTACGAAGCCCAGATGCCACCCCTTGTCGCCATCTTAAACACCACAACCGGCGGTGCATTAGAAGCCAAGGTCAAAACATCTCAATCCGAGACAGAGCCCTTGCTTACGTTGCGGATGAAACCCAATAACGACATCTATTTGGGTGTTACCAGGGGTTTGTTGCGCTTGGCCAACTACCCTTGGTCTGGCGCGGAGGCAGATACAGCCCTAATTTTTGAGGTCGAGAGGGCCCTCACAAAAACAACACCTTGAGTATCGAGTCTGTCTAGTAATCTGTACTAAACTAACAACATTAGATCTGAAACGCGCCGTGCTAGGCATCACCACACCCAAGAGAGCTCAAATCCCGATGCTTCAAAACCTTCAAGCTTGGCTGCCACGGCTATTTATTGTGATGCAATGCATATTCGGCCTCGGCATTGCCTACGCTATCGCCAGTACTGGCCTCGTGCTACTGGGGGACTCAAGTGAAACATCACCGCATTTACAGGCGCAAACCACTAGCAATGCTGCGCAAGAAAACTTATCCCCAGCTCCTAGTCTCGATGACCTCACAGCACGCAACTTATTCGGCAGCGCATCCTTAACGGTGGCGCGCTCATCGTCTGCGCCCGCAGTCCCTACTCGGTTACCCTTAACGCTTGATGCTGTTTTCGTGAGCAGCGATTCTGAGCAGTCAACGGCAATCATTTCCCAGCGGGGTAACTCAGGCAAACTTTATAGTCAGGGTGATATGTTGCCAGGCAGCGCTCGCCTCGCCGAGATAGAAGCCGAACGCGTGATTCTTACGAGAGCGGGCGCGCGCGAGGCCCTGACGTTCAAAACCACGTTTCGAGCTAAACAGGGTGCTCCTTACATACAATCGTCACAGCGGTTACCGACTCTGAACAATACCAAGGGCCTCTCGACAAGTTCACTAGCAATACAGCGACTCACCACTGAACTGGCTCAAAGCCCGGGCGAAACGTTGCAGCGAATCGGTGTCAGCCAAGAAAGCGATGGCGGTTACCGAATCGGCGATACTGCAAATCAGCCATTTTTGGCTCAGTCTGGCTTGCTACCCGGTGATATTGTTTTATCTGTTAACGGTCGAAAGCCGGGGGACATTAACGTAGATCGAATGGCACTAACCAATTTGGCGAACAGGGGCAGCGTCAGCCTAGAGTTATTGCGCAACGTACAAAAACTTACCATCACAACCCGCGTTCCAGAATCGCTTCGCTAGTAACCGAGGTACTCACGAATGACATCCCCCTTACTCAAAAACCATCACTATCCTCGGACACTTGCGGGCGTCCTTATTGCGATTAGCATCGCCTGCACGACGTTTTTACTGCCACTGCCGAAGGTTCAAGCAAGCGAACAAGAACAAACCTGGCAGATGGCCACGCGTAACGCGGATATTCAAGAATTCATCGCCCAGGTTGCCAAGATTACGGGCAAAACCTTCATCATTGATCCCAAGTTGAAGGGACAAGTCAATGTGGTGTCGGAAACACCGCTTGGCAAAAACGGCGTCTATGAACTCTTTTTGAGCGTTTTACGGCTTCAGAACTACACAGCAGTTCCGTCAGGGGATGTTGTCCGCATTCAGCAAAGCGCTACGGGTAAACAAACCCCTGGAGCAGCAGGCGGCAGTGAAAACGCGGCACCTGAAGAATTGGTCACCGAAATCATCGCAGTACAAAACGTCAAATCTGAAGAACTGCTTAAGATTCTAAGGCCGTTGATACCCCAGTACGGGCACATCGGTAGCGTCAGTCAACCCAATGTCATTATATTGTCCGATCATGCGGACAACATCGTTCGACTTAAAGCGATTATCGCCGATATCGATGTCGCACAGTCTAACGACATTGTTATGATTCCTTTGAAAGAGGCCTGGGTGGGTAACGTTGTCAACATTCTGCAAAAGGTCGCCCCAGATCAACTGAGCCCCAATGCTAAAGGTCCTCAGCGCATTCAACTCATTGCAAATGAACGCAACAATTCCCTGGTGCTACGCGGACAAACCAACGCCATCGCAGAGCTATTGTTGATTATCGAAAAACTCGATCGTCCGGCAACAACCAACGACGCCACCCAAGTCATTATGCTAAACCACGGCGATGCGGAAAACGTTGCTGGCATCCTCAACAGCCTAGTGAGCGCGCAAAGCGAGGACTCATCGCAAAACAACGGTGAGGTAACGATTCAGCCCGATACCAGTCTAAACGCCATCATTGTGCGAGCGGACCCTACAAAAATGAACGAGATCTTAAACATTGTGCAGCGGCTGGATACGTCTCGCGCACAAGTCATGATCGAAGCGGCGATAGTAGAAATTAACCTTACCGACAACTTATCGGCGGGTATTGAGCTGGCCGGCGCAGACGCTCGAGGCAAAGGTGTACCGCTGATTTCAACCTCGCTTGGAGGCGGACTGACGGGACTGTTAGCCACACTGAGCAGCGCCGACAGTGACTTTAATCAAAACGTCTTACGGAGCGTCGGCTCGCTGAACAGTCCAACGGTGGCAGCAGCCAAAGTTGACCTTGATGGTATTTCATTCGGCGCGGTCGTTAGCGCACTCGCGAGCATGGAGAATGCCAACCTGTTATCGACACCCAGTATCGTCACCCTAGACAACACTGAGGCAAAGATCTTAGTGGGCCAAGAAGTTCCCTTTCGGTCAGGGTCATTCACCACGACCGCCGATGGAGCAAACAACCCCTTTACGACGGTAACTCGTGAGGACGTCGGCATTGAGCTCACTGTAACACCCCACGTTTATAACAGTAACGAGGTTCGAATGGAGGTGGCACAGTACATCTCTAATGTACTGAGCAATACCGTTAGTAATTCAACCTTTGCTGACGTGGTGACATCAAAACGATCCATCGAAACAACCGTGTTGGCCACATCGGGCGAAACCATAGTGCTCGGCGGGCTGATTCAAGATGACTTAACCGATACCGACAAACGGGTTCCTGTGCTTGGTAACATCCCGCTACTTGGTAATCTGTTCAAATCGACAACCAAGCGGCAGACCAAGACAAACTTAGTGGTGTTTATTCGGCCGACCGTTATAGACAACCAAGGCGATAGCAGCAACATCACCAAGCAAAAAATCAACGGCATTTGGGAAGTCGGCGGACGTCCAAACGAAACAAGATCGCCGGCAGACCTGTTTGACGATCGCTCACCCAAACAGTGAAATACCACCCAAAGGCCGTTGGGTAATCGATGACTAGCAAGGCAAAACACGGCATTTGGCGACAATTTGACCGAGCACTCTGGCGCCGGCTCGTCACCGCTGGCATAAAACCTACTGTCAGCGGCGAAACCGTATTCCGCGATACTCGTGCCGATCAAGTGCGCTCCTCAAAAATCGTTTACGTTCAGCCAACGCAATCACTAGCTGACGCGCTGATTGTGGAAAAAGCAATGGAAGCAATTCGCAACAGCGCGCAATCCAACTGGCCCAACTCACCTCTCGAACCTTTATGGGACAAACGATCAAGGCCGCAGAGCTTACTTGCGCTTGCCAAAAGTGTTGGCGGTCGTATTACAAAGCGTAGTGCGCCTGCCTTGTTGCGCCAACTTATCGATGCCTCAAAGTCCGAGCGAGAGCATATTACGTTGGTACCTGTGTGTGTCTATTGGGGACGGACAATTTCGCCCAAGGACAGTTTTTTAAGGGCACTGACTTCCGAGCAGCGCTCCGCCACAGCCGGCCTGAGACGCTTGCTTGGACTCATTTTCGATCGCGGAGATGTCCACGTTTGCTTTGGCAATCCGGTATCCCTGCAACAACTTGCAGTCCATGAGAAAGGCGCGGACTTCGCCGAACGACGAGCCGCACGATTGTTACGCATGCGCTTCAAAGCCATGCAATTTGTCACGTTGGGCCCGGATCATTCTCATCGACGCACTTTACTCAGTAAAATAGTTCGATCGACTCGCGTCAAAAAAGCCATTCGCGCTCACGATGCCGCTCAAGCGACAAAAAAGCTCGGACGAAAAACGCGAATGCAAGTTCGAGCACTCAAAATGGCTAAGACCATCGCTTCGGATCTCACCTACACGACAATTAGAATGTGGCTCATTTTTCTCACTTGGTTTTGGAGACGCATCTACGATGGAGTTCATGTCAACGGCCTCGATGCTGTGCGCGCCATAAATGACACGCACACCTTGGTCTATGTACCAACACACCGCAGTCATATCGACTATCTTGTGCTGAGCTATTCGCTGCATATCAAGGGAATTATGCTGCCCCATGTTGCAGCGGGCGATAATCTTAACTTGCCAGTACTGGGTCGACTGCTGCGTCAGGGGGGTGCTTTCTTCATGCGGAGAAGTTTTCGCGATAACCTTCTGTATACCGCGGTTTTTGAAGAATACCTATACCGCGTACTTAGCGAAGGTCACAGCCTAGAGTTCTTTCCTGAAGGAGGACGAAGCCGTAGCGGACGTTTGCTAACACCAAAATATGGTCTGTTAAAGCTGTGCCTGGAACACCAACAGCAAGGCTTACCGAAACCACTCGCCTTTGTTCCCATCTACTTTGGTTATGAAAAAGTCGTGGAAGCAGGCAGTTACCTTCGCGAGCTAAGAGGCAGCGCGAAACGCAAGGAAAAACTCCTCGATGTGCTCGGCAGCCTGCATGTGATCCGACAGAACTTTGGCACGCTACAGGTTAATGTGGCGCCGCCTATCAAACTCGATCAGTGGCTGGAGTTAGAAGCGGTACGAGATTTACCTTCTCAAGAGCAAGTAATTTCGCTGGGGTCGTCGATTATGCAAAGCATCAATCATTGCGCCAGCGTTAATCCAGTGAACTTGGTGGCCCTAACCATTACTCAGAGAGCGCAATTAACGGTGCAGGAGGCTGCCCTGCTCGGTGAGATCAGCAGTTATCTGCAAATCGCAAGATCTTTGTACGGTGAACAAGTTTTGACTGCAAACGTAGGAGACGCCGCTAACGTGATCGACCAAGTGCGCACGCTAGGCTTTATTCAGCGCCACAAAGAAGAATCGTGGATTACCTGCTCATCGGCGTCCGCGACGATGTTGACATGGTATCGCAACAACGTGCTTCACCTGTTCGCTGGCCCGTCACTTTTGGCTTTATTGATCTCGCGATCGCCCCTAGGGCTAACTCTGAAGCATCTAACCGCTCAGGTTGACATAATCTACCCGTTTATAGCCAAGGAACTCACGGCAAAGGACGATATCTATGTGCCGCAGCTGCTGGCGGTTCTAGAAAATCTAAATCTTGTTGTTCAAAAAGACGGGCGAATCATGCCGCCCCCAAAAACCAACGAATCATACGCACAACTCATGCAACTGAGCAGTTTGGTGCTAGAGATGCTGCAACGGATGTACGTGGTAATCAGTATCGCCCGGCAAGCAGAGTTAGACCGCAATCAATTGAGAACATTGAGCCAGAGCACGGCACGAAAGCTCTCAAGGCTCTTTGGCCTAAGCGGTGCAGAGTTCTCCGAGGAACGGCTGTTCGACGCATTCATCGATACACTGGTGGCGAAACACTATGTTGTCGTTGACGAAAATCAAAAGTTCGTTGCCTCAGATTTGCTGCATCAAGTTGCGGAGCACGCGGCACAGCAAGTGGTTGATCCGCAAGTACACATAGCCCTGCAGCGCGCGATCGCGAGTGGTGTGGCGCGTTTAGCGTCCTAGAAGGCTATCCAAGAACAGGAATTTTTGTAAGATAACAGTCGTAAGCCGTTGATTTATATAGAATAGAGTTTGTAGAAATCGGCATTTTGTGAACTCTCGGACAACCTCCTAGACTGTTTTCGTTAGGCAGTGCCTCGGTAGACATCAAAGCGGACGCTCTTTCCTTTTATCTGATAGTCAGCTCGCCCTAGCGAGGGATCTTTCAATCGCCTTTTAACAACCACGCGCCCTGAACACTTGCTTATTGCTAACGCCAACAAGGTTTCTAAATCGTTTGAACCTTGATCTTGGTGTTTGGTGAGTTCACGCAAGTGCTGTAAACCGCGACTGGGCAGAGCACGCTTCCCCGTCGCCGGAAACATCGGATCCAATACCACAACGTCCCAAAAATCTTGGGTCACAGCCGCACGGCCTAGCACCTCTTTCGCTTCGTCACACTCAGTGCGCATGTTGGATATTTTCTGAACCCGGGCATGAAGCATCATCCAAATCAGGCGATCACGCTCGATCGCAGTCACCTCAGCACCCAACTGAGCCAGCAATAGACCATCATTTCCAAACCCTGCACAGGCATCGAGCACGCGAAGTCCTCGAACCGACGTACCACACGCACGCACTAGTTCAGTCGGAGTGCCCCCCGTTGCCCTTCGGCGCAGCTCCGCATCTGACGGCTGAAAAGGAGTTTGATAACCCGGCATGCATAACCACATGCCCCGATGATCCAGATAAAGAGAGGGCTGTGTTGGTGCGGTGGGAGCCTTCTCTGCGGGCTGCAAGTGACACCAGATGGCATATTGCGCCGCCGTAAGCGCGGACTCTGGCCGATGGAAGAGCACCGGCGTCGCCTGATTCATAACGCCCCGAGGGTTCGCGTGTTCGCCTTGCGCCATGGCGAATCACCCTCAACATATACCGGCAGCCCCAAATGCGCCGGTTTAGCAAACCCGTTTTGATAAGCTGCCTTGGCCATGTCGATCATCCGCGTCGCATCTGGAACAACCTCTCGCGCCGGTGCTATGAGTATGTCTGTACTTAGCCAAGAGGGGCGCGGACCCACAATAACAGGCGGCATGGAAGAAGCCGATAGCTCCTTTATCCAAGCGGGAGCCTCGGTATACAGTCGATCCGTATGCACTACTTCAACCGTCGAGGCTGCCACATCGGCAGTGCGATAAAGCGCCAAATAATAAGCATCCGCGCGACTGGGCACGACCGTTAGCCAGTACTGGTTCTCGCTAGTGGTCGCACGATCGGTACCGCTCAAGGCGCTGTGCAACAATACCTCAGAACCTGGAATTGGCACGACGCGGCTGTCGCTGGCTAAGGCAATGCCCTGAGTGATCGACGCTGCGATTCTCACCCCAGTAAAGGAACCGGGCCCCGCACCAAACGCGATGAGCTCTGTACTCATCGGTGATACTCCTGCCTGCCCGAACAAAGCATCTAACATGGGTAACACCTGCTCATTGTGCCGACGCTGCAATCGTTCGTGACGAGCGAAGACCTGATCACCTACCGCCAGGGCTAGGCTACAATGGGCTGTAGAAGTATCAATACAGAGGGTGACAGTCATTGCCAGAGCATAGCCAACCAATGGATTTGGAGGAAGCGCGTCAGACAATATTCGCGCAATTGAGTTGTCGAGCGGGCACGGAGATTCTGCCTTTAGCACAGGCCAGAGGCCGCATTACCGCAGAATTGGTGAAGGCTCAAATACCCCTACCCCCTTTTCCTGCCTCGGCGATGGATGGGTACGCGGTCAGAAAAGTCGATTTCGAAAAAAGAACTGCCTTACGGGTGATAGGGGCAAGCCTGGCCGGGCACCCTTATGACGGTACCGTCGGCGAAGGCGAATGCGTCCGCGTGTTCACCGGAGCAGTCGTGCCTGAGGGCGCTGATCTAGTGGTACTGCAGGAGCGCTTAAAGCACGCTGAGGAGAAGCCCGACGGCTCAGTCGCCGTGACTTTCGAACAACACCAGCCAGACGAGGATTTTATTCGACCCGTTGGCAACGACGTTCTTCTTGGCCAATCGCTTTGCGCGCGAGGCGAGGTGTTATCGCCTCTGCTCATGGGCTCTCTTGCTGCGGCAGGTGTTGCCGATATCTGTGTCTACAAACCTGTCACCGTTGGCGTCTTCTCCAGCGGGGACGAATTGCGTGACCCAGGAACACCGCCACAATCACTTACCCTCGGGCAAATCTACGATTCTAACAGTTTTACCCTAGCGAGCATTTTGCAGTCACTGCCCTTACGCGTCGTCACTCTCGATCGACTACCCGATGAAGCCAATGCGGTAGAGGTAGCCTTGCTTGCCGCCTCTAAACGCTGCGACTTATTGATTACGAGCGGCGGCGTATCCGTCGGGGATGCAGATTTTATTGGTACCGCCATCGCTAAGCTAGGCACCCTGGCCTTCTGGCGTCTGAATCTCAAACCGGGAAAGCCTTTAGCCTTTGGAAAAATTGGCGATTGCTGGATCTTCGGCCTACCGGGCAACCCTGTTTCCACTATCGTCACCTGCTTATTGCTGGTTTTGCCCAGCCTGCAAGTGCTTTGTGGCACCCAGCCTTCCCCCTTAGTGCGTTTTAACGCGCAACTCAAAACATCGTTAACGCACCGCCCGGGCAGAGTTGAGTATCAGCGGGGGATTTATCAGGCAGATGAACTCAGTGAGGGCGGTTTGGCGGTTTCGCACACCGGAGATCAAGGTTCTAACCGCTTAAGCACCTTCGCCGGGGCCAATTGTCTCATCGAGGTGCCTAAGGACAGTGGCGATATAGCGATGGGGTCTAACGTAAAAATTTTGCTCTTGCGAGATCTGCTCGCCTAAGCCACGTTGAAACAAGCCTGCTAAGGCTGGAGTGCGGCCGCTATCGCGTTTTGTATGTCGTCGACTGCACCGCTACCGTCAACCTCAAGATAGTTCAGCTGGGTCTTTGCCCGGTAATAGTCGACCAACGGCTGGGTCTGCGCCGCGTATACAGACAGCCTTTCGCGCACAGTGCTCTCCGTATCATCTTCACGTTGCTGTAGCGCTTCACCAGTGACGTCGTCCTGATCTTCTTCTTTCGGCGGGTTGTAAACAACGTGATAAACTCTGCCAGATCCCGGATGTACCCGGCGACCGGTGATACGCTTCACTAACTCCTCGTCAGGCACCTGAATCTCGACAACCGCATCAATCGGAATACCTGCATCATCCATGGCTTGTGCTTGCGGGATCGTTCTAGGAAAGCCATCAAACAAAAAACCATTAGCGCAATCGTCAGCTTGGATTCGTTCTTTCACCAAGTCGATGATGATCTCATCGGAAACCAATGCGCCAGAATCCATGACTGCTTTAACGCGGTTCCCAAGCTCGCTGCCTGAGCCGATGGCCGCGCGCAGCATGTCCCCAGTCGATATCTGCGGCACGTTTAAAGACTCTTTTATGAATTGTGCCTGGGTACCTTTGCCTGCGCCAGGGGGCCCTAAAAGTATGATTCTCAAGATGCTCTCCTAGGTTTTGCTTCTCGGCAATTTAAATCGGAAACTCACGAGCGTTGATGACGGCAAACTAGCCTTCCACCCTAAACGCATTCCTTCACTCTAACTCAAATTTCGATCTTAAGGAGCCTTCGTATTCTTCAAGAATACGCAGACGGATTCAGCTGGGCTGATATCGCACTACCTGCACCACGCCGCGCAGATAGGACATGTGGCTTAACAGCTCCAAACATGCCAGCCAATCTGATATCTGTACTTCCACTTTGATCATGGCCATCTCTTGCTCCAGCACCTCACCGGATGCTTTGGCTATCGGCAAACCCTCATCCGCCAATAGGGTCGTAATGTCTCGGAGCAAGCTGTGCCGATTTTTAGCCATTATCTGAAAACCGCAAGGAGCAGGAAACGTTGGGGCAGGACCCTGCGACCCTTCACCCCAAAGCTGCAGCCGTTTTGTCAGTGCCGGCTCGGTGAGCAAACGATTCGCCAACGAAATGTAACTATGCTGACCTCGGGCGACGGCGAAATAAAAAGCGTCCATATCCTCGTAACCCTCGAGATCGGCCAGTTGTGCAAGGCCATCGTCAGACAAGCAAGCTGCGCCAACGCCTGCCAGCACATTTTGCAGAATGCTCTTTCCTCGACGGGCACTTTTCATCTGATTATCGCTGCTGAAGAACGCCGCCACACTGGCCTTCGCTCGGTGTGTTCGCATAAAACCCAGCCGCGGCTCAAGCCAAGCACGATGCGGTCTCACAGGCCCACCGGAAACTATCTCAACCTGTTCCCCGGTCTTTAGTGGAGTGCGAATCGGTACCCACTCTCCATTGACCTGACCGCCCGTACAGGAGTGGCCAAGTTCTGTATGAATACGGTAAGCAAAGTCGAGCACGGTGGCACCTGCGGCAAGATCAAGCACATGGCCCTTTGGCGTCGAGACGTAAATGCGGTCTTCGGCTACTCGTTGAGCCAATAAGTCCGGCAAGCTTTCAATTCCATCTAAAGTTTCATGCCAGTCGATAACTTGTCGCAGCCAACCCATCTTTTCGGCGTAACCGCTGGCGTCCTCTTCGTCCGTCCCTTCCTTGTAAGCCCAATGAGCACAAACCCCAAGTTCGGCGCTTTCATGCATAGATCGGGTTCTAATCTGCACTTCCAAGGAACGCCCATCATCGAAAGTAATAGCAGTATGTATGCTTTGGTAGCCATTTTCTTTCGGCACGGCTATGTAGTCATCGAATTCGCTTGGCACGTGAGACCAAGTGCTGTGAATAATGCCAAGGGCTGCGTAACAGTTAGCCAAGTCGTCGACGATAATGCGTACTGCGCGCACATCGTGAACATCTTCTAGCGCAATACCTTTGGATTGCATCTTGCGCCAAATACTGAAGATATTTTTTGCACGGCCTTTTACGGTGGCCTGAATACCGGCCTTACTAAGCCGAACCTGAATCACTTCAACCAGTTCTTTGACTTGCGCTTCTCGCTCCAGTCGACGGCGCTTTAGCTGTTTGGCGATTCCTAGATAAATATCCTCGCGAAGATAACGCAGTGACAGATCTTCGAGCTCCCACTTCAGCTGCCACATACCCATACGGTTAGCCAGTGGAGCGAAAACACTAGCCGCCTCACGAGCGATTCGCAGCTGGCGTTGCTCATCGTAATCCTTTGCCAAACGCAGAGCCTGTACTCGCTCTGCCAGCTTAATGACCGCAACTCGAAAATCTTGAATCAGAGACACAAGCAT
The DNA here is from genome assembly GCA_913049565.1 of uncultured Gammaproteobacteria bacterium. The sequence goes on along the minus strand of CAJWZG010000020.1, from coordinate 1,973 downwards.
GCGTTTTATATTTTCAACTTGGCGGTCCTCTTCACCCGCTAACTTGTTGGTATCTGTCACCTCTAACAGACTGGAGGTCGCCAGTGCAGCTACGCTAACGCAGAGTTTCATGGATGGATCACCCAATTGCTCTTGTAAACTGTCCTCGTCGAATAGATTCCGGCGAAAACCCGGATAAGCAAGCGCAGCCAATACGGCTGGCTGATCGAGCCTTAGCTCTGCGACCATTTCGGCAAGCTCCAGACTTGGCAACAAAATACCGTTGCCAAAGCCAGCGATCCATTTCGCAGCTGCGAGCAATTGATTTTCTTGCAGACGGTCGTGGGCCCGCACTAAAAGTGCGCACCAGTGCACAAGGTCGACCTCCCCGTCCGCCCGACGGGGAATCACGGTGCTAACGCTTACCACTGCAGCCTTGCCTCAAATAAGGTGCCCGAGCTTGAAAAGAGTGTTTTACCGTTGGATGAAAGGAAACTTTCATTGTTTTCATAAAGCATATATCACATCAATGGCGTCGAAAGTTGCCCACGGTCTCTACATGCGCAGTACCAGGGAACATATCGTACACACCCACTTGATCCAGCGCATAGCCTAAGTCGTTGAGCAGCGCTGCGTCCTCGGCAAAGGTTGCTGGATTACAGGAGACGTAGACAATCTGTTCAACCGACTCAGAGCTCGCCCAGCTGTTAAGGTTGGGGCCTGCGCCGCTGCGCGGCGGATCGAGAATCAAAGCCTGCGGCGGTTTGCCGAAACAATCTGCTTTTGCGCGAATCTCATTGTAGGCGCCCGCCCCTCCATACAGATCTTCGGCAAAGAATCGGCTGGTCTCGGCTACTCCGTTACGTTGGGCATTGACCGTCCCCATGACAACAGCCGGCTCGCTAGCCTCGAATCCAACAGCCATCGCCCCTGTGCGCGCCAGTGGGAGGGTGAAATTCCCAAGACCGCAAAACATGTCTGCCACCACCTGCCCTCGTCGATTGCCCAAGTAACCCATCACCGTACGAATTAGTTCTCGATTCATAGACGCGTTCACTTGCGTAAAGTGATGGGGATAGAAACCCAAGGTGAGCCCATATTCTGGGATTTGGTAGTGCAACACAGTTAGCTGTTTTTTTGCTACCGCCACAGGCGTTAAGGTGTCATAACCCTTGCTCTGCATTAAAACCTCGACCTGCCACTGTTTCTCGAAGGCTCGCCAAAGGTCTATATCACCTGCTGTCAGAGCTTGCAGATGCCGCACGATAAGCGCGCACTGAACATCGCCTTGGGCGAGCTCAATCTGCGGAACAGATTTGGGGTCAGACATCTTCGCAATCGTCATTTTTAGGGGTACAAGGAGACGGGACAACTTTGGCGTGAGGGTCATACACACATCCATTCGTGACACCCGATTGCTGAAGGATTCTCGAAACCCCACCAACACCGACTCGCCGACTACCCTCACACCCAGTCGAGCTTTGCGCCTGTAACCCAGACGCAACAGCGACACGGGTTCGCGCCAGCTGCCGGCAACCACGTCATAATGTTCTAGCTGCATCGACAACTGCGCTTGTTTATGCCCTAGCTGGGCTTGCGGAGCCAGATGGTGTGTCGCACACCCACCACAGCGAGGGAAGTAGGCACATGGCGATGGAACGCGGTCTTGATGCAGATTGCTCAATGGCACACCGTCCGCAAAGCGTTGACCGCCTCGCCGCTTTAAAATTTTGGCGTTAACCATTTCACCCGGCAATGCGTTTCGCACCCATACGGGCCGCTCATTGTGCTGGCTGCCTCCAAGGCCCTTATCTGACAGCTCGACGATTTCTAGCTCAACTTCTTTAGGTTGTTTGGGCAAAGTCATTCCTGAACAAGTGCAATTTAATCGGTCACTAGCGCTGGAACATTTTCCGGCTAGTGAGCGGCTTGTCTCCAAGTAGCGGCGCCAGCGCCGCGCGCGCTAAACGTTTCGCGGCTTCCTGTGCGGGCAA
>CAJWZG010000019.1 GCA_913049565.1 uncultured Gammaproteobacteria bacterium | reverse complement strand
GCTTAACGACGGCTTGTGAGGCAATCGGCGGCAATGCGGTAAGTTATCTTGTCGCCGACGTGACTCAAGCTGACGACAACGCACGCATAGTGCAAACGGCTACGGAAAGATACGGTGGCGTTGACATTTTTCTCGCCAATGCCGGAATTGAAGGTGACGTCGCCTCGCTCCTTGATTATGACGAATCTCGCTTTGACCAGGTAATGGCAGTAAACGTAAAAGGGCCTTTTCTCGCGCTGCGCGCGGCTATCCCTGCGATGCGTCTTCGCGGCGGCGGCAGCGTGATTATCACATCAAGTATTACTGGTGTAAGAGGAACACCGCGCCTGGCCCCGTATGCGACCAGCAAACATGCGGTGATTGGTTTGATGCGATCGGCCGCAAAAGAGTTTGCTGCCGAAGGTATTCGCGTAAACACCGTCAATCCTTCGCCTGTTCAGACGCGCATGATGCGCTCAATTGAAGAGGGCATGATGCCAAGTGATCCCGCTTCCGTGCAGCAATCCATGGCCGCTAACATCCCGATGCAGCGCTACGCAGAACCTGAAGATATTGCGAATATCATGTTGTTTTTGGCCAGCGATGAAAGCCGCTTTATGACGGGATCAACTTATTTTGCAGATGGCGGCAACACCGCTTAGAGTTTCGAAACCGCGCTGATTTTGCACAGCAGCACAGATATTCACTCTGTAAAACAGATGAGTTAAGTCCAATAACGATTGAAAGGAACAGACCGATGGCCGAGGCCTTGCTTGCAACAGATTTGAGCTTACCGAATAAGCGAACGGGAAAAGTGCGCGACCTTTACGATGTGACGCTTTCGTCTGGTGAAGAGGCGCTTTTGATTATTGCGACTGATCGCATCAGCGCGTTCGATGTCGTCATGCAAAACGGCTTGCCGGGCAAAGGCGTTGTTCTCACTCAGATATCTAAGTTCTGGTTTGATCACTTCTCGGGTGAGATAGATCACCATCTGTTAAGCACCGATGTTGTCGATGTACCCGGACTGTCTGATGCTCAGCGCGAAGCGCTGAGTGGTCGAATCATGTTGTGCCGTAAAACCGAAGTGGTGCCTATCGAATGTATCGCTCGCGGCTACATTACCGGCAGCGGTTGGAAAGACTACCTCAACAGGGGCGCGGTTTGCGGTATCGAACTGCCTGCTGGTTTGCGTAATTCCGATCGATTGCAAGAACCGCTGTTTACGCCATCAACCAAGGCCGTAGATGGCCACGATGAAAATATCAGTTTCGCCGAAGGGGCAAACATCGTTGGCGAAGATCTGATGCAGTGGCTGGGCGAAAAAACACTGGGTCTTTACAGTGCAGCGCGCGACTACGCGGGCGAGAGAGGCATTATCTTGGCGGACACCAAGTTTGAGTTCGGTCAGATGGACGGCACTCGTGAACCGATTTTGATTGATGAGATATTCACTCCAGACAGCTCCCGGTTTTGGCCGGCTGATGATTGGGAACCCGGCCGTGAGCAAGCAAGCTTCGACAAACAGATTGTGCGCAACTATTTGGAGACCGTGGTGGCCAGCGGTGCTTGGGATAAAACCTCTCCAGGGCCAAAGTTACCGGCTGATGTCATAGATCAGGCAATCGCTCGCTACTTGGAGGCTTACCATTTGCTGACCGGTGATCATCTATCACTCTAACTTAGGCAGCGTGGGCGATTCGGCCAGTATCGCGCTAAGCCATCCAAGCGACTCGTCCAAATGGATGTGACCATGGACTGGCAAACCTACAAAAAATGTTGCGATAGGCCAGACTACTGGTCTGCTTGGATGCTTGACCAGTGTCGAGAGCTACTGGTTATCAGCGATTTTCAGGGCGCTGATCGGGTTGCTGAGACATTACAAGCAGACCAGTGCAAGAAGCCGTTGGCACTGCCGCCGGGTCACCTAGGAGATGAGCGCGCTGCGATGTTTCGAGTTTCGATTACTCATACACAAAGCGAGCTATTGTTGGCCGTGATCAATCAGGCCACATTGCTAGAGCGCTATACCGAAGCCACTGCAGATCGAGGTCTAGTGGGCTTTGCGGAAAGCTGCGAAGAATTGATACGGTGGCGAGCATCAAGGCGACAGGAGTAACCGTATCAACGATCATCCGGCCGAATCCGGCCAGACTGCCGGTGGCTTCGAAAAGATTCTCATTGCAAACCGTGGCGCGATTGCCGCTCGTATTGTGCGTGCTTGTGAAGAGCTAGGCATTGCCAGTGTGGTGATTTATTCCGCAGTGGACGCCACCGCGCCTTATGTCTCCAAGGCTGATGAAGCCTATCCACTGTCTGGGCTTCGGCCTAATGAAAGCTATCTGGATCAAGATCAAATTCTGGGGATAGCAAAAATTTCTGGCGCAGATGCCCTGCACCCGGGTTACGGTTTTTTGTCGGAAAATGCGGCCTTTGCCCAGCGAGTGATTGATGCGGGTATGTCTTTTGTGGGACCTTCACCGGTGTGGCTTGATCGCATGGGTGACAAGGTCAAGGCGCGTCGGTTGATGGCCAAAAACGGCATGCGAACCTTCGACGGTAGCGAGCTCATCAAAAGTTTTGACGACGCGCAGGCCGTCGCCAATACCCTAGGCTTTCCATTGGTGGTGAAACCTTCAGGAGGTGGCGGTGGCATGGGTATGCAGGTGGTCGAGCATATGGACGACTTAGAGTCTGCTATTGCGCAAGCTCAGGCTGTTGCCGAGGCAGCATTTGCTAATAGCGGCGTGTACTTGGAGCGTTGGATTCGCAAACCTCGTCATATTGAATATCAGATTCTTGCCGACGAACACGGCCATGCCATGCATTTGTTCGAGCGGGAGTGCTCCATTCAGCGTCGGCATCAAAAACTGATTGAAGAAAGTCCGGCGCCGGGTATCGAATCTGCCCATCTGCGAGAACAGGCTCAGCGCAGTGCGGATATCTGTGCCGCAATGGGCTACAACAATGTAGGCACCATAGAAACGCTGTTTAGTGACGGCGATAGCGGTTTCCTAGAGATGAACACCCGCATTCAAGTCGAACACGGCGTAACGGAAGACGTAACCGGAATAGACTTAGTACAGCAGCAAATTTTGCTCGCAGCAGGCGCCGAACTCCCTGAGAAGCCTTCGGCGGTGCAGGGCCATGCTATTGAGGTTCGAGTTTACGCTGAGGACTCACAAACATTGATGCCGTCTACGGGTCTGTTACGAGTTTTTTCGGCACCAACTCTTTTTGGAGTTCGAGTGGAGACGGGCTATCAACAGGGACAAGAGGTCAGCCCTTATTACGACGCACTTCTCGCCAAAATTATTGCAACCGGTAATACCCGAGAGCAGGCCATAGGCCGTGCTGTGGTGGCTCTAAAAGCGTTCACTATTGAAGGGGTTGAAACAAATAGCGCGCTATTGCTGCGCGTATTGCAAGAGCCGGATTTTCTTCAAGGTAACATCGATACTGGCATGGTTGAGCGAATGCTGCGGCGAGGAACCAAAATCGCTGCTCTCTGAAATGCTCCCTAGCAGTGCTATATTTTCGCGCCTTGAACGATAAATGCAAACGAGCTAGCAGCAGTGGAGCGAGCATGGCAAAACAAGATGTGGAAAGCGAAGTCACCGGCAACGTATGGAAAGTGCTAAAGAGTGCTGGCGACAGAGTGGATGAGGGCGAAGTGATCATGATTCTAGAATCGATGAAAATGGAGATTCCTGTTGAATCCCCGGCCGCAGGCATGGTGATCCGCGTGCTGGTCGAACCCGAGGATCAGGTTGAAGAAGATCAAGTGGTAGCCGTGGTCGAAAGCTAGCAGGCGGATAAAGTTAATTTGAAGGGAAGATTCTTATGAGTGCTGATTTAGTCACTATCGATGTTAACAACGGTATCGCCGATGTGCGGTTAAACCGCCAAGAAAAGTATAATGCGCTTAGCCAAGATATGTTCGATGCCATTATCGACGCTGGCCAATCCTTGGCCTCAGCGGATGATGTTTCAGCCGTTGTGTTATCCGGCAACGGTCGCGGTTTCTGTGCTGGTTTAGATATGGCCAGCTTTACGTCGATGTCCGACGGCCCGCGCAAACCAAAATCGGATGCAGCATCGCTATTGGCAAAAGACGACCGTCCTGAAAATCGAGCCCAACGCCCGGCCATGGTCTGGAAGCAGCTGCCTATGCCAGTCATCGCCTCTTTGCACGGAGTGGTGTTTGGTGGCGGTTGCCAGATTGCCTTGGGTGCTGATATCCGCATTGCGGCACCCGACATGAAGATGTCTATCATGGAGATTAAATGGGGCTTGGTGCCTGACATGAGTATTACCCAAACTCTGCGTGACATCATGCCGATAGACGTGGCTAAGGAGCTTACGTTCACCGGTCGTGTGCTCAATGGCGAGCAGGCGAAGGGTGTCGGCTTGGTGACTCGTGTGGCAGATGATCCCTATGCTGAAGCCATGGCCTTAGCGGAGGAGATTGCCGGTAAAAACCCCGATGCAATTCGTGCAGGCAAAGCGCTGTACGAAAAGGCTTGGCATGCGGATGCGCGCACAGGCTTAGAATTAGAGGCAGCATTGCAGGCCGAGCTTATCGGCACGGCGAATCAAATCGAAGCCGTGAAAGCAAACTTCGAAAAGCGCGCACCAACATTTCAACCCGCTTCGCATAGCAACAAAGGTTAAACCTAGATGAGTTGGGACGCAGAAGTTCAAGAGTTAAAGCGTCGCCGCTACCTAGCCCAGCAGCAAGGTGGCGAGGCAAGCATCGCCAAGCAACACGCCCGTGGTCGTATGACTATCCGCGAACGCATTGACGTGCTGCTGGATGATGGTTCTTTCCGCGAGCACGGTCGAGCAACGGCAAGCCCAGTTTATGACGACAAGAATGAGCTGCTTGAATACGTCCCTGCTAACTATGTGGTTGGTTTTGGCGCGATTGACGGGCGGAGAGTAACCGTAGGTGGCGAGGACTTCACGCTCAAAGGGGGCTCTCCCAACGCCGCAGGATTGCGGAAGAGCGTGTATGCAGAGCATTTGGCGGTGCAGTATCGAACACCCTTGGTGCGGATGCTTGAAGGGGGCGGGGGTAGCGTTAAAGGCAGCGGGAAAAAGGGCGGTACCGTTGGCGACCCTGTCTTTACTGAGCCCAGATTCAAAATTATAGCTGATGCCATGGGAGTTGTACCGGTCGCCTCAGCGGCACTGGGCGCGGTTGCCGGTTTTCCAGCAGGGCGATTGGTCGCCTCGCATTTTTCAGTAATGACCGAGCATACAGCTCAAGTTCTGATTGGTGGCCCCGCGTTGGTAGAGAGGGCACTTGGCGTCAAGATGACGAAAGAGGAACTGGGTGGGGCCTCTGTTCATTTGCGTAGTGGTATTGTTGATAATCTGGCCGTCGATGAACACGACGCGCTCAATCAAATCCGGCGTTATCTGAGCTATTTGCCCAGCAGTATCCACCATAGAACACCGCGCTATAGCGTAGATGATCCCGTTGATCGCCAAGAACAGGCACTACTGTCCGCTATCCCGCGAGATAGCAACGTGGGCTTTGATATGCGCGACATACTGCAAATGATCTTTGATCGCGATAGCCTGTTTGAAATCGCTGCGTTGTACGGTCCGAGCCAAATTTGTGCACTAGCCACGCTGAATGGGCAGCCGGTAGGAGTTTTGGCGAACGACTGTCTGCACTACGCTGGCGCCATGACGGCTGAGGCTGCCCAAAAGTATCGGCGCTTTGTCGAAATGTGCGACACCTTTCACCTGCCTATTGTTAATCTGATCGATCAACCCGGTTTTATGATTGGTCCTGAGTCGGAGGCTGCTGGCACCATCCGTTATGGTATGGCAGCCGTGGCCGCTGCAGCGCAGTCCAGAGTGCCGTGGGCGGTCATACAGGTGCACAAGGGCTTTGGTGTGGCAACAGCGGCTCACTATGCACCGGGCGCTTACATATTGGCGTGGCCTTCCGTAGAATCCGGCCCGCTGCCAGTAGAGGGAGGGGTGGCGGTTGCGTTTCACCGTGAGATTGCGGCCGCACCAGACCCTGAGGCAAAGCGTCGAGAGCTCGAAGAAGGTTTGCGAGAAGCGCGCTCGCCATTCCCGCGCGCAGAGTCATTTGCTGTTCATGAGCTTATCGATCCTCGTGAAACGCGGCCAGTGTTATGCGAGTGGGTAGAGTGGATTCAACCGCAGCTGGATACGCTGTTGGGGCCTACACAATTTCCAGTGCGCCCTTAAGCGCGATGCCCTCGTCAGGACGAGGTTTTGTAACAACACTTTTTTTGGAGAACAACATGTCAATCTCATTCAATGATCAAGTCGCTATTGTTACTGGAGCTGGGGGTGGACTAGGTCGCTGTCACGCTCTCGAACTCGCTCGTCGAGGTGCCAAAGTCGTGATCAATGATCTTGGAGGATCCATGGACGGTACAGGCGGCTCGTCGGATGCCGCTGAAGCGGTAGTGGCGGAGATTCAAGCCATGGGCGGTGAGGCCATTGCAAATGGTGGGTCAGTATCCGATCGCGCCGGTGCGCAGAGCATGGTGGATGCGGCGATGAACGCTTGGGGACGGGTCGACATATTGATTAACAACGCCGGCATACTTCGGGATAAATCGTTCTCGAAAATGACGTTAGATGATTTTGAAATGGTCGTGAACGTCCATTTGCTTGGTGCGGCATATTGCTCACACGCGGTTTGGCCGATCATGCGGGAACAAAATTATGGTCGCATTTTGATGACTACCTCGCCCAGCGGTCTCTATGGCAACTTTGGGCAGACTAACTATGGCGCTGCGAAAATGGGGCAGGTGGGTCTAATGAACAGCATGAAAATCGAAGGTGCCAAGAATAACATCCACACCAATAGTATTGCTCCAGTTGCAGCGACTCGCATGACTGAAAATCTGATGCCTGAAGAAGTGTTGGAGAAGCTGGGGCCGGAGCTCGTAACGCCGGCGGCTATTTTCCTGGTCAGTGATGAAGCGCCCAATGGTGTGATTTTGCAGGCACAAGGCGGTCAGTACTCACTTGCCGCAGTGGTTGAAAACAACGGCGTGAATCTAGGTGTTGATGCTACAGCCGATGATGTGGCTTCAAGCTACGAGGCGATTGTCGATATGGCCGAGCTGAAAACTCGGGGTATGTTGCAGTTAAGCTAAGGCGGATCAAAAACGGGATGGCTGCTGCGGTCCCGTTTACCTACCTGCACTGACGTTGAGGTCTTATAGAAATTAGATGGCGGCATTAATCCTTACCTTGATCCTTGCCTTCGTGATGGCAGGGGGTCTTTGGCTCAGTGTTGGCAGCCGTTTGTCTTTTGCAGAAGAGGACAGTGAGAACGACTTAGCAAATCTAGTGGTCTATGGCTTAGGTTCGCTGCCGGTTAGCTTCGTCATTGTATTCTTTGGTATTGGTGGTTAGCCGCTAGCGCAATTTACTCTATGCAGCTACCTGTCGACATCGAGAGCATAAAGGGGTTTTTGCACCCAGAAGAAGGGGCGGCTCTTTATGAGTATGCGTTTTCATCGGCGGGAATTGGGCCATGCCTTGAACTTGGCAGTTACTGTGGCAAGTCGACTGTGTACTTGGGTACTGCAGCTCGGGATGCGGAAAGCCAAGTGTTTGCAGTAGACCATCATCGTGGTTCAGAGGAGCATCAATTGGGCGAGGAGTACCACGATGCGGAACTCTTTGATCGCGATGCACAGCGCATGGATTCATTGCCAGCCTTACGCCAAAGCCTATCAAGGGCGAGTTTAGAAGCCTGGGTGACACCTGTCGTGGCGTCTAGCGTGCAAGCGGGCAAGTATTGGTCGACCCCACTAGGAATGGTGTTTATCGATGGTGGTCATAGCTTAGAGGCCGCTCTGGCTGACTATCGTACTTGGAGCGCTCATATTCGGCCCGGTGGCATATTGGCCATCCATGATATTTTTCCGAACCCTGATGATGGTGGTCAGGCGCCGTTTCACATTTACCAGCTGGCCTGTGCTTCCGGTTTATTCGAGGAAGTGCAGATGTGTCGAACGCTCGCGCTCCTGCGACGTCTATAGCGTTGTCTGCAGAGCTGTCTAGGTACGCACTTCAGGTTCAACTGTCTTGAATAAGGCGCTCGCGGGCGTGAAATCGAATAGGATATCGGCGGCTAGCATCACGGCGCCGGCAGTCCACGAGGGCTTTTCATCCGGCCAATAGGCGTCATCTGTAAAAACGTACCCCGTCCACCAGCTGCCATCTTGTAGCTGAAAGCGTTGTATGTCGTTGTACATAGCCAGTGCTCGCTCATATTCTCCAGCAACCACGCAGGCGATAATCAATTCGCAAGTCTCCGCCACAGTGACCCATGGCTGGTCTTTAACGCACCGGCATCCCAGTTCAGGTTCGACAAATACATCCCATTTGGTTGCTAAGCGTTGTCGAGCGAGGTCTCCATGAATGACGCCAGCCAATACTGGGTAGAACCAATCCATTGAGTAACGTTCTTTGGGTTCCCAGGTTCGGTCAAACCGCTCCGGCCGATTGCGAATTGCCGAGCCCAAGCGGCTACGGGCTTCGTGCCATGCGGGCTTTGATTCTTTTAGGGTATCAGCGACATGACCGGCGCAGGCTAATGACTTATAGATCGCACTGCAGCCAGTAACCAGCGCGTCCTTGGATGTCCCTGTTTTGCTATCAACAGCCCAGTAGATCTCGCCGGTTGGTGCCTGTTGTCGCAAAACAAACTCAATCGCGCTTTGTAGCATCGGCCAATAAGTTCCCAACGTATTGTGGTCGTTAGTAGCAAGATAGTAGTGCCAAAGCCCAGTGGCGACGTAGGCAACGAAGTTGGTTTCGGCTCGGGAGTTATCGGCAACCTCGTTACCTTGATAAGCAGCAAACCAGGCGCCATCGTCGCGCTGCATGTTTGCAAGCCATTGAAAACCCTTAAGTGCGCGGGAATGGTGCCCCGCCACAGTTAAGCCCATCAAAGCCTCTACATGATCCCATGGGTCGGTAATGCCCCCATCAAACCAAGGCACCGCGCCGCTAGGAAGCTGAAGACCACAGATGTAATCGGCAGTTTGTTGGAGATTTTTCGGTAGCGCTAGCCTGGGCATGCTCTAAGGTTGCCGAAAATACATGACGACGCTTTTCCCCAATATGGGATTTAACCCGCGATCCAACGTCTGGGTAATCCAAGGTTTCTGCATGAGATCCCAAACTAAAAAGCGATGATATTGGCGCACTAGAACATGTTCTTCTGAGCGCCCCCAGAACAGGCATTTAAGCCACCAGTAGGGCACATGTAGACTGTGCGCCCAATGACGAGAGAGAAATTTCATGCCGAGAGCTTGAATGCGTTGTTTTAGATCCTGAGCACGAAAAATTCTGACATGACCACCTTCTACTTCATGATATGTATCACTTAACTGCCAACACACCCACTCTGGGAAGTAGCGAGGTACGCTGACCGCAAATAACCCACCAGGCTTAAGTACTCGCTGGATTTCCAGCAAAAAACTTGGGTAGTCGGGGATATGTTCTAAGACCTCGGAGCAGACCACATGATCGAAGCTGTCGTCGGCAAAGGGCAATAGGTGCCCGGTACCCTGAACAAATTGGCAATAACCTCCTTTGCTTGGGGGCGTGGGAAAATCCTTCAGACGTTCGCGCGCGGTCTGTAGATCACCCAAGCCTATATCAACGCCGACAATCTTGGCGTCGGCGTTTAGAAAAGCGGAAATGCTGTGTCTGCCCTCACCGCAACCCAGGTCAAGCAAGCGATCACCGGGACGGATGTTAAGTCGGTCAAAGTCTACGGTTTCAAGACTCACGAGCAATCACCTCTTGATAGTGCTGGGTAAACTCTCGAGCAGCGCGGGCCCAAGAAAACTGCTGCACGATGCGTTGTCTGCCGGCGCGACTCAAGCGCATTCTCTCCTGTGGATGATCAAACAAATAACCAATGGCATCGGCGAGGGCATTGGAGTCTTTGCTTGGCACGATTATGCCAGCGTCACCAACCACCTCGGGTAGCGCCCCTCCATCTGTTGAGACTAACGGCACTTCACAGGCCATCGCTTCACCAGCGGGGAAACCAAAGCCTTCATATTCTGAAGGCACCACCGCGACGCTTGCCCGAGCATATAAGTGCGTAATCTCTGCGAAGGAAAGGCCGTGGTGAAAGTCGATGCGATCGGTGAGTCCGAACCGCTGTATCAACTGCTCAGTTTTCCCGCCGGGTTTGGGTGCCCCGATAAACGTCAGCTTTAGGTCGGGATAGCGCTGGGCAAGTACGGCTACCGCGGGAATAAGATGTTGCGTGCCTTTCAGCGGTTGATCAGCACTGGCCGTAGTGATTAGGTGAAAAGGCTCACGAGTGACTGTTGGTATGGGTTTAAAAATTTCAGCGTCGATGCCATTGAGAACGACCTGAATACGATCAATAGGAATGTTGAAAGCGGTGCTGATGTCACGCTTGGAATTTTCGCTAACAGTAGTAATGTGTGGGAGTAACCGCGCGACCCGAGTTTGCATATGCAAAAACCAATGCCAGCGTTTGATTAATAGCGCCATCCCCCAGTCTGCATTGTTCTGCAGAGCGATCTCTCGGTCGTGGGTAATGGGGTGGTGGATTGTGCTAGTGACCGCATAACCGCGACGCCTCAGACTAAGCAGGCCGGTACAAAGGCTTTGATTGTCGTGAACGATGTCATAAGGCTTACTCGATGCCCGCATGTAGCGCAGTAGGCGATGCCCGAATGTAAACGGTTCTGGAAACCCGCCGCTCAAAAATGAAGACCACTCAAACACGTTCAAGGGGTCGCGCCATCTCCCTAATTTGAGGGCAGTCAGCGGTTTGGGGTGTTCATAGAGGTTGAGACCTGGCAGTTTGATCAGGCCAACCCTAGGGTCGAGATCGGGGTAGGGTTCGCCAGAAATGACGTCAACGTGATGTCCGAACTCAATAAGCGCTTTTGAAAGGTGTTTTAGGTACACCCCTTGACCGCCACTGAATGGATTGCTGCGATAACCCAGCAGTGCAATGTGGAGCGGCTCACAGTCATTAGTCGGCTTTGCTGAGGATTCGAATGCCATATGGTGCTGTGGTTCCAGCAAAACAGATACCGCATGGTAAAACACCATCAGAAAGCTGAACAGGCACACAGAGTCAAAAGTGCGCTGTTGCGCTTTGTAGCTGCCTTCCAGCACTATGAACATAATCGAACCCCAGGCCAGGCACTAAAATTTTTTATGTCACAACTTGAGATACGACACCTGCGCACCCTTGTCGCACTCCGTGAGACCGGTAGTCTGGTAGAGGCATCCGAACGGGTCTGTCTGACGCAGTCTGCGTTATCGCACCAAATTAAAGAGCTAGAGAACAGATTAGGCTGCTCGCTGTTTTTGCGTAAAACCAAACCGGTGCGTTTCACCAGCGCGGGTAATCGTTTGTTGGAGCTGGCCGATGAGGTGCTGCCTCGTCTGCACAGCGCAGAGATCGATTTGCAGCGTGTTGCGGGCGGTCAAACTGGCCGGATTATTATGGCGATTGAATGCCACAGCTGTTTTGAGTGGCTGCTGCCCGCGATCGATACCTATCGAAACGAGTGGAATGATGTCGAGTTAGATATTTCCAGCGGATTTCATTTTGCACCCTTGCCCGCTCTGGCGCGCGGAGACTTGGACTTGGTGATTACCGCAGATCCCATCGATGAGCCGGGCATAACCTACTTTCCTATTTTTAGTTACGAAGCCCAACTAGCGGTAGCCAAGAACCATCCCCTCATCGACAAACCGTGGATAGAGCCGGCGGATCTGGCAGATGAAGTGGTGATTACCTACCCAGTGGACCGTGATCGGCTAGATCTGTTCACTGGCTTTTTGCAACCTGCAGGTGTTGAGCCGCAGCGGGTTCGTCATGCTGAGCTGACTACGATGATTGTGCAGCTAGTGGCGAGAGGTCGTGGTGTCACCTGCCTACCGAATTGGGCGCTATTTGAGTATCTAAATAACGACTATGTTGTCGTGCGCTCGTTAGGCGAAGAAGGAGTCTGGCCGACGCTGTTCGGAGCTGTGCGACAAGATCAAGCAGACGCACCGTTCATGACGGCCTTTATTGAGGTGGCCAAGCAGGTTTGCTTTGCTAATTTGCGGGGTATTGTCACAGCCGAGCTGGGGTAAATGAGCGAGCTCAATGCGGCTTTCGCTGGGTTTGGCCTAGGCTTCGGTCTCATTTTGGCCATTGGTGCGCAGAATGCGTTTGTGCTGAAACAAGGCATTCGAAACCAACACGTTTTTTGGATCTGCTTATGTTGTTCGGTATCCGATGCCCTGCTTATTGTGGCCGGCGTTGGTGGGTTCGCGAGCCTCGTGGCAGTGTTTCCCTGGGTAGAACCGATCACCCGCTACGCAGGTGCCCTCTTTTTGTTCGTATATGCGATGCTGAGTTTTAAAGACTCGGTGTTCGAATCAGCCGCAATGGAATACGCAGAGACTGATGCGCCCCAGTCTTTGAGATTGGCACTGCTCACGTGCTTGGCATTTACGTGGCTGAATCCTCACGTTTACCTCGACACCTTGGTTTTGATTGGATCGGTGTCCACGCAATACGAGGGTAATGAGATGGCTTTTGCCACTGGTGCCGTGGTATCCAGCTTCGTGTTTTTCTACTCGTTAGGATACGGCTCACGCTACTTAAGCCCCCTCTTCGCGAAACCGAAGGCTTGGCGTTATCTCAATGCACTGGTGGGGTGTACGATGTTCGTAATCGCTATCACCGTGATTACGTAGAGCCATTAGGGGACGAGAGTTTCCTGCCGCCAACGATCGGCTTCTAAGACAAATCGTTTGCGGTCGTGGACGCCGTCAGTTTGATTCAAGTCCAAGCGCTCGATGGTTTGGGGGCGCAATAGCAACCCACGTGCACCGGGAGGTGCGACTAGCGGCTGAGGGTGCTCAGCGAGGTCTAGCAGTGCAAGTAGATCAGCACGGCTTCCAACTGGGCTGCTCTGGGGAGTCTGTTCGTATAGCCAGTCCATGTGTTTGGGAGCGTCCGGGCGTCGTAGCCAGCTTTGCGCGACGTGATTAGATGATAATTCTCGCCCGACAGCATGCATGCGGTACTGAATTTGTACCGACGGCCACCAAGTTTGGATCGCTACAACGTTTTGGCTTTGCAGCCACTTTGGACTGCTTGCGTTGATATAGATGGCAAGTCCTTCAGCAACATCTCTAAGCACTAGCGTGCGCGCCTGAGGCAAACCTGCCGCATCAACGGTAGCTAGCACGCAAACGGCAGCCATCGGATCATTGGCTTCTTTTGCTCGTTGGCGATCTGTCTGAAAGCTCAGCATCGGGTCGGCCAAAGCTAGGGCTTCTGTCATCACGAACTTCCGCGCTGGGCCTGGTCGGCTTTAACGATGCTGATCCAACGGTCGACACTGATAAAACCTTGGCCCGACTTCGCGTAAGGACTGAGATCTTGAGCAATCTTCGCTTCGCTCTTGCCTGCATTTAGTCCGCTGACAATGATGTCGTGCGTCTGATCGATCACCGCCAAACTCTCAGCTACTGTTGCAATATCTGCCATTGGGCCATGGCCCGGGATAATCTTGATGTCCGCCGGCATCTCGTCGATGACCCGACGTAGGTGCTCGGTATACCCGTCAACCGTACCTGCAGCGCCTAAATCAATGTACGGGAAAGCGCCGTTGAACAGCTGATCTCCCATATGCAGTACATTGGCTTTCTTAAACCGCACTAAACTATCCCCGTCGGTATGACCGTCGGGTAAGTGGACGAGTGACAACTCATCGCCATTGAGATGTATGGTCACCCTATCAGCGTAAGTCACTACTGGCATGGCGGTTGCGGGCAAGTTGCTCTGGGTTATTGAGCGAGCGCGCACGTTTTCGTGGGCGAGAATGACGCCGCTTTGGCCAAACTCCGCGTTACCGCCAGTGTGATCACCGTGGTAACGCGAATTGAGCACGAACCGTGGGCGGTTACCGCCAATGCTGGTAATGGTTGCCGATATCTTATCTGCCAAGGGCGCAAATTGATTATCAATAAGCAGTGTGCCGTCAGCTATTTCTTCGCTGGTTACTTCGACCTCGGCAAAACGGTCATCAGCATGAATGGGTGTTACTTGCAGCACGCAAGCCGCCAGGCATGCTGAAAAATACAGTCCGGCTAAAAACGGTGAGCGTTCAACACCCATAGTGTCTTCCTAATTGTTGGGTTTTGTGGGGTCACATTCAGACCGCAATTTTACGTGCTGTTTTACTGTGATCGTTCCATTCCTTCGGTGCATTGACCTGATGTTCTTTCATGCGCGCGTATAACAATCCATGGCCGCTGCCAATGAGCGAGTCAAACAACATGTTGTCTGTATCGGAACCACGTACATGTTTGATCAGGCGCTCAAACACGAAGATGAATTGATTGGTATGTCGAGCGCGCACCTCCGTTCTATAAAACAGCTCGAACCCGATATTTTGTGTGCGAGCCGTCAGCGTCGCCATTAGCAGCTTACGGCTGAAGACTTCCGGGTCGCCCTTGCTCTGTTCGGAGAAGAGTCGATTGCTCTCCTCATCGCTCAGTGGAAAGTCGCTGTGCTCTCCCGAACTCGAGCTGTTTGAGCCATGGCTTGATATGTACAGCATGCCGGAAATGCCGCCTAACTGACTGCGCACGGCTTCTACGAGGCGCAGCGTCGCCTCCTGCCGCGCGTAGGTTTCAGCGGCAGAGAGTTTCTCAGATTGAATTGCAGCTTGTTCGGCGGTGCGAGCAATCTCAGTTGCCTGCGCGCGCATGGCCTGTGTGTTTTGTACGAGCTCTTGTTGCTGTAAAAAATAGCCGATGACCAACCAAAGAAAAGCCAGCGGCGCAAAGGCACCCTCAAGAAAGCTACCAACCTCCTCAACCGGAAGGTTGATAAATCCCAACCAGCCAACACTGCTGCTGATATAAGCCGCACCGGTGAGCAGCCAGAGGCTAGTAAGAGATAGGCCAAAGATAATGCGCCAGTCCATTTTCATAGCAGGTTAGTCGTTGGACTGTTCGCCTTGACGACGCAGCTCGGCGATATCTTTTTGTACTTCGCTCAATCGAAATAGAAGATCAGGCATTTGATCGCTAATGCGCCAAAGAAAAAAAGCGATAGCGCATAAAACCAAAAAAGAGAAGACACCCATAACAGTTCCTTTAGTGAGTGAGCAATGTCATGTTAATCCTTTCAAGAGTATCCAAGGTGCGGATCGATAGCACCCACAAATCGGCGTCGCTGACTGCCGGATCCGTAAATCTGGAAGTGGTTGGCATTTTTTGGGCGTTTGTCTTTAGAACATGCAGTCAATGAGATGACAGTTTCCTCGAGTGAGCGCATGCCATTGCAGCCTTACCTCCAGCCTGACCACACCAAGCGTGGGCAGGTCTCTGGGAAGTGATCGGCTGGCATCATCACGTGTGAGTAGATGCGCAAGTTCGCTGATTCCGGGATTATGACCGACCATTGCGATATTGGTGTACTCGTCCGGGGTGGTCTGCAAACAATCAAGTAGTGTGTAGGCGTCGGCTAAATAGAGCGCGGCTTCCACGATGCTCTCGCTCTGCCAAAGCTCTACTAGGGGTAGGGCGGTTTGTCGGGTGCGCGTTGCCGAGCTCACCCACAGCCATTGTGGCGCGGGCAAACGGGCTTCAGCGAGTTGCTTTGCGAGCGCTTGCACGTCTGATAGCCCGCGCGGTGTGAGCCCACGTTCAAGATCAGTCTGACCGAGCACCGGGTGAGTTGCCTGTGCATGACGTATCAACCATAGGTTTCGTGCCGAAGGTTCCGCTATTAATCCCAGATTGAGAAAAATTCGTCCATGGCCTGCATCTGCCCGCCCGCTATCGCCGATGGAACGATGATAGGGGTCTTAATGCCCGCATCGAACCAGGCCTCGATGCCTTGGCGCACCTCCGAGGCCGACCCGTACAAGGTTGTATCGGCCAACCATCGGTCGGATAAGCACTCTGGAACGCGGTCGTAATCTTTCTCTGCGATGGCAGCTTCTACAGCATTCATCTCCTCTTCGAACCCAGCTTCTTTCCAGTAATTTCGATAGTTGGGAAGAAACGCATAACTGGTCAAGGTCTTACGGTTAACGGCCGCTGCAGCCTGTTTATCTTCATTGATACAGGTCGGGATCATGTTGCCGATGAAAAAGTCGTCATTGGCTTTGGTGTCAGCACTCAGATTATCCAGCGAGTGGCCCATATGAGATCGTGCACCGTTGGCAAAGACCATGCCGCCTCCGACCTCTTGAGCGAGTTGAATCATCTTGTCGCGCAGGGTGGCGAGCACGATCGGTGGCAGCTCGCCGACGCGAGGTACGGCCTGCATATCCGCTACAAATTGCCGCATATCACTGAGGGGTTTGCCTGCAGTAATACCCATGCGATTTAACGCGGGGGCGTGACTGACCCCAACCCCAAAACGGAACCTACCATTCGATACTTCGTGGAGGAATGCAGCGGTTTGCGCGAAGTCTGTGACGTTGCGTGTATAGATTGGCGTAATACTGGTGCCGATCATGACGTCATTGGTGCTCAGCGCGATGGCGTTACACAACGACAGGCTGTCTCCCAAGCTTGGGCCAAATATGCCCGGGAAGCCTCGCCGTTCGATTTCTTGCGCTAACTCAATGGTACGCATTCGTCGGCCTGGTACTGCCGCTAGGCTCACAGCTGGTAGTCGGGTCATATTCGTTCCTCTCCACAGGTCAATACAATGGACATAGATTACTCGAGCGTGTCTAGATCACCAAGGAAAGCCGAGGCCCCGCGGACCTCAGGTAATCTTAAGCGGCGAGGAGGTGATCTAGCTGCGCGAGCAGTTGCTGATTCTGCTCTGGAGTGCCTACCGTGATCCGCAGTGAATCTTGTAATCGTGGTGTATTGAAGTAGCGCACCAGAATGCCACCCTCTTTAAGTGCTTGGTACAAATGTGCTGCAGAGCTTGCGCTAGGGCACTTTGCTAGTAGGAAGTTGGTTTGACTGTCGGCAACAGCAAAGCCGAGTTGTTGCAGGCCAGCGGCAAGCAGCGCCCGATCTTTGCGAACCGCTGCCCATGTTTGTTGCGCATAGGCGGTGTCTTGAATGGAGGCTAGGCCAATCGCTTGGCTGATCGCGTCGACATTATAGCTGTCGCGGGTTTTCTCAAGAATAGGCTTAATCAAGGTTGGATGGCCCAAAAGGTAGCCAAGGCGCAAGCCCGCGAGACTGTAGCCTTTGCTAAAGGTGCGCAGTACCAAAAGGTTGGGCTGATTTTGCACCAAGGCGGCCGCGCTCACAGTGCCGCTGCTGTGCACAAAATCTGCATAGGCTTCATCCACCAACAAAACCCCGTCAATGGCCATAGCAAGTTCATGCAGCTTGGCGATTTCGGTGAAGTGTCCGCTGGGTGCATGAGGATTCACAATACAGGTGAGCTGGGCGCCGCAAGTGTTCGCTTGGGCGGCAAAGTCATTCGGAAGCGACCAATCTTCTGCCAAATCTCGGGTGAACATACGGGCGCCCTGGATTTGCGCCAGTACCGGGTAGAGGGAGTACGTAGGCTCCGTTGACGCAACAACACCTGTCGGTTCCACAAAGGTAGTTACTGCCAATCGCAGCGCTTCATCCCCTGCGTGGGTAACCACTACGCAATCCAAACTGACGCCATGATGGTCGGCGATCGCTTGGCGCAGCATTCGTGCATCGGGTTGCGGATAGACGCGTAGCTGATCGACAGCAAAGGCCGCCAAAGCTTTCGTTACTGCAGGGCTGGGAGGATAGGGGTTTTCGTTGGTATTGAGCTTTATACTCTGACCTTCTTGAGGCTGCTCGCCGGACGAATAGCCCTGCATTTGTTGAATATTTGGCCTTTGGTATGTGTTCATGCGTCGGCACCCAGTGATAGCTCTGCAGGCTCTTGTGGGGGAGTGAGCTCTTGCGCAGGGGCCAACAAACGCGCGAGCCACGAAGTACTGGGATTAGCCTCAAGGGCAATTTTAGCGCTCATGGTTAGGGGCACTGACAACAGCATCCCGATGGGGCCGAGTAACCAACCCCAAAAGACTAAGGATACAAAAACGACCAGTGCCGAAAGCCCAAGTCCTTGCCCCATATAGCGAGGCTCCAAGATATTGCCTATCACCGTGTTGACCATAAAAAAACCAAGCACGACTAGGCCAGCTTCAGCGGGGCCGAGCTGCACAAGTGCAAGCAACACCGGCGGAATGCCCGCAATGATGGAACCGATGGTTGGAATAAAGTTCAGCAGCAATGCTACTAATCCCCAAAGCACTGGGAAGTCGACCTCCAGCAGCCACAAAAAAGTGGTCACCAGTAGACCTGTGAGTACGCTTACAGACGTCTTGATCGCAATGTACCGATTCATCGTACCCGTGATCCGACCAAAGTGAGCGATATCTCGGTCAGGATTACTCAGCACAGCGCGTAGTTTGGGGTAGAAGCTTGTGGCCTCGGCGAGGATAAAAACTACGGTTAGTAGAATCAAAAAGCCATTGCTTAGAACCGAGCCCAGGCTTCGAAGAGCGCTTCCCGCCAAAGCGAGTAGCGAGCCAAGGGGCAGAGCTTCTTTAAAGAAGACTGCGTTGAATGGAATGTCCCAGGCTTGTAGCAACACGATGGCGTCATTTTGTAGTGTGGCTAAACGCTCTTGGTAAAAAGGTAGCTTGGCAGAAAAAGCCGATGTGCTTTGCGTCAGCAATACAGCGATTAATCCCAACGCGAGAAAAATACCTAATACCACCAGGCTCAGCGCAAGAGAGTTGGATACCCCTTTCGACTTAATCCAGAACATGGGGGTTGCAGCGACGGTGGCGATAAATATCGCTAGCAGCATGGGTATGACGATGGCTTGAGCCGATTTGAGACCGGCGGCAATGACGATCAGCGCAGCGAGGGCAATCAAACCTCTGCCGGCAGATTGGGCTGGCGCATTGTTTTCATTGGGTATTGTCATACCGTTGCCCTCCTTCGAGTTGGGCGATAAGAAACAAGGTTAGGTGAATGGTCGTTGATTCGCCAAACTGGGCACTTGGCGGCGAACCTCGGCCACTCGCTCAGGATCTACGGCTGCAATAACGTAGCCGTCCCCCTCGGGTAACTCGGCTCTGACCTCGCCCCAAGGGTCAATGATAATTGAATGCCCGTAAGATGCCCGATTGGCGCTATGTGCGCCGTATTGCGCCGGGGCAATAACGTAGCTTTGGTTTTCAATCGCCCGTGCCCGCAGTAGAGCATGCCAGTGGGCGGCACCAGTGGTCGCGGTGAAAGCCGATGGCACGGTGAGAGCTATCGCGCCCATGTCTACCAGTCGTTGGTATAACGCTGGAAAGCGAATGTCGTAGCATACCGATAGGCCAAGGGTTCCCATCGGGCTGTCGACGCAAACTGCTTCGTTGCCGGGTCCGGTTTGTTTCGACTCCATCAGTTGAGGTCCATTGGGAATGCTGACATCGAACAAGTGAATTTTGCGATACATCGCAGTGATTTGGCCGTGGCTGTTCAGATACACGCTGGTGTTGTAGCAGCGCTCAGCGTCGCCACGCATCGCCTCATGAAAGCCCCCCAGCAACAGTTCGCAATTTAATTGAACCGCAAGGGCTTGGCAGCGCTGCATGATAGGGCCGCCGTCAGGTAGCGTCTCCAAGATATCTTTTTTGCCGTCGTGCCGGCCGAGATAGGCGAAGGCCTCCGGCCAGGTGATTAGCTTGGCACCCTCGCTGGCAGCTTGTGTGGACAGGGTTTCCAACAGGCTGAGATTTTTTTCAACATCGGTACCGGCATTGTGCTGTACAACCGCTACGTTGGTCGCCTGCGCTGTCATCTCTGTCTCGACATTAGGTATCGGGTAATAGATCTGGCTGGATGCATTTGATGCTTGCCCCGAGATATTCCTCTAGCGCTGGCAGATTGAAGGCGTCGTCTTCTGATACGAAGCTAATGGCAGTACCCGAAGCGCCAGCTCGACCAGTGCGGCCAATACGATGCACGTAATCCTCGGCGTCGTCGGGCAGTTCATAGTTAATTACATGGGTCACACCGTCAACGTGAATGCCCCTGCCGGCGACATCGGTAGCAATCAGATATTGCAGCTCGCCACTTTTAAACTTATTGAGGGTAGATAAGCGTTTCTTTTGTGGGATATCGCCGGCAAGACCCTCACAGGAGATCCCTTTCTTTTTTAGATAGTCCACCAGCTTATGTGTTCGATCTCGACGATTCGCAAAGATAATGGCCCGTTCGGGCGCTGCATGGTTAATGAAGTCCAGCAAAATGCGCTGGCGTTTCGTGCCCTCTACTAACCAGAACTTTTGCTCAACGGTATCGGTGGCAACGCTCTCGGGTTCCACCACAATGTGTTCAGGGTCGATTGTCCAAGAGTCTGCCAAACGCATCACCGCATCATTAAAGGTGGCAGAGAAAAAGAGTGTTTGGCGTTTGCGCTTGTGGGGTGTTTGGTAAACGATTCGCCGGACATCAGGGATGAAGCCCATGTCGAGCATTCGATCGGCCTCATCGACCACCACC
>CAJWZG010000018.1 GCA_913049565.1 uncultured Gammaproteobacteria bacterium | reverse complement strand
ACAGTGTACCAATAAATGGGGTAATTGAAAAACCAAAAAGACTCTCCTTGGAGTAAGATATTATTTCATTAAGCAGCGCTCTCCCGACAAAAACTCATCCACCTGTGCTCTCAATTGGTGCTCTGCGCTTTGGCCGGAGGCCTGGCCTTCGCCTTCCTCGGCAGTAGCCGCGCAGAGTTCAGGATGAACGTCAGCTCAGATGTGACGTGGATGAAGGCGGCCAGCAGGGGGTTGAGCAGTCCGACGGCGGCCAACCCGATCCCGAGCGCGTCGATCGCCAGGGTGCCTGCGAAGTTCTGCCAGATGATCCGTCGGCTGCGGCGTGCGACCTGCAACGTCTCCACAAGCCGCACGAGATCGTTTCCCAGCAGCACCACATCGGCGCTCTCCTGACACATGAAACCGGAAACCGGAAACCGGAAACCACAAACAGATAGAATCTACCGCGGCCTCATATAGCCTCTATCATCACTGCTGCGAGAATGGTGAGGGAGATTCCCCATAAAATCACGCCAAAAAATACATCAATCCTGCCGGAATGGCGCTGTAAACGCTGTGCGAATTGACCATAGCTTACCAACATCGCCACCAACGCATACCACATTGCGTCAATCACTCCGGCAAGCGCGGCTGCGGCCATTTGCGTCGCCAAACTTTGCTCCGGGGTCAAAAACTGACTGAACACGGCAAGAAAGAAGATCATGATTTTAGGGTTCAAAAACACGATAAAAAAGCCGTCACTCAGACAGCGAGTTGATGAAAAAGAGGCTTGGCCGCCCTCGACTAACGGCGGGGAGGCTGGGTTGTCTGGGCTATTGAGTTGAGACCCAATCCCGCTGCGAATCATCATAGTGCCCAGGTAACACAGGAAAACGGCACCAAGCAGTTGAAATGCCAGCATGACCCAAACCAGATGCGCTAAAACCGCTGCCACACCTAATACTACCGCCAGCGCATACAGCCAAACCCCAAACCCGTGAGCCCATGCCACCATAAGCCCTGCTCGACGGCCGCCGGTCAGCGCACTTCGCACCACTAAGGCCAAGCTAGGGCCAGGTGACGCCGCCCCGGCAAAAAGGGTTAGGCTCAGCAGTAGCCACCCGCCAGCGGTCAGAACAGCTCACCCAGCATAAGATACCTCTCAATGTCGCCTGTGGGGATCAACATCGGCTCGACATCATCTCACTTACTCAACGCTCAGAGCGTCGTAGCGATAAAGGTTATCCATCGTATAGCCGCTCGCCCGGGAGGCAGCGCGGTCACGCAGCCAGGCTTTAACACCGGCAAGATGAAACACCTTGGCGTTGCGCCGCGAACCGCGTTGCACACCCGCCGTGCGATCCTTGCGCAGATTTTCGTAGCGCTGCAGAGCCGTTACCACATCGTGATCACCGCTGAGGCAACCAGTTAGCACTGCCGCATCTTCGATCGCCATCGCTGTGCCCTGCGCCATAAAGGGTAAGGTTGGGTGACAGGCATCACCGAGCAGACTGACACGACCGTGCCCCCAAGCCTGCATTGGCGAGCGATCAAACAAGCCCCATTTGTAGAGGGAAGCCTCGTCTGCCTGCAGCAGCAGCTGTTGTATCGTGTCATGCCATCCGGCAAAGTCGGCTTGCAGTTCCTGCAACGAACCGGCTTCCACCCATGACTCTGAGTGCCATGTCGATGTTTCGACCACACAAACGCAATTCACCTGACGACCTGAACTCACCAAGTAATGTACAAAATGCTTGCCCGGCCCCCACCAAACCGTGGCATTTGGCGCCATTAGCCCTGCCGGGAGCCGTTCAATCGGCACCAACATGCGCCAGGCCATATTGCCGGTAAAATTTGCAGTCTGTTCTCCCCAGAGCGTCTCTCGTGTGGATGAGTGGATGCCGTCAGCACCGATAAGCACATCGAAGTCGCGCCTGGTCTCGCCTAGATCCACCGATACACCATCACTGTCGTAGCTGAAGGACCGAATACGACTGCCCAGCACCAACTCAACTGCAGGTTGCCGCCGGGCCTGTGCTACCAGCAACTGCAGCAAGTCCCCGCGATGAACATGGTAATAGGGTGCCCCGTAACGCTGCATGGCTACCGCGCCTAAAGGTGTTTCAGAAATCACGCGACCGCTGCGCCAGCTGCGAATTTGGGTCATCTCAGGCAAAAATCCAACCTCGCGCAGCGGCTCTTTTAGGCCTAAGGCGTGCAAAACCTTCGACGCGTTTGGTGAAATTTGCACCCCAGCACCGGTCTCAACAAAGGTGTCGGTTTGCTCAAATACCGTTACCCGATGGCCTGCGTTCGCCAGACACAACGCTGCAGTCAGACCGCCAAGACCGCCGCCCACCAATGCAATTTCAAGCGCCGTCTTCGCCGATGAAAAATTGGCTTTGCTCAACTGCCGGACACTCGGCGATCAACACCGGCCCAAAACGGTTCGCGCAGATCTTTACGCTTGATTTTACCCACCGGGCTTTTCGGTAGCGGTTCGGTTGTTATTGTGACCCCGCCCGGTTTTTTGTAAGAACCAAGATCGGCGGCCACCATTTCAACAAGCTGTTCTTCGGTGACGGTCGCGCCTTCCACCACCACGCAGAGCGCGTGAGGCGTCTCACCCCAACGCTCGTGAGGCACGCCAAATACCGCTACTTCCAATACATCCGCGTGTCCGGCAAGCACATTTTCCAGCTCCGCAGGCCAGATGTTAAAACCGCCGGAAATAATCATGTCGTCGGCTCGATCCACTACATAAAGGTAGCCGTTGGTATCCAGTTTGCCCAGATCACCCGTCTTGATCCACCCGTTGACGATGCGCTCGGCACTGGCTTCGGGGTTGTTCCAAAACTCACTCATCATGCCGTCAGAGCGCGCGACAATTTCACCGACCTCATTGGCTGCCACCGGGGTGTTATCTTCGTCCCAAATCTCCACCTCGGAAAATGGGAGTGCCAAGCCGCAGGCCCGCAGCGGGTTCGAGCCCGCGATATCCGCAAACCACTGGGCTGAGTTCATCATCGATACCGGTAGGACCTCTGTCTGACCGTAACCCTGATACAGCACATCGCCGAAAACCTCCCTTGCGGCTAGCGCTGTGGCATCCTGAATGGGCGCAGCGGCGACGAGCAGACACTTTAGCGAGGAGAAATCTCGGCCTCGGGCGCCATTGTCATGCACTACCGCGTTCACCATCGTCGGCACCATGAAAAGGAAGTTGATTCCCTCCTGTTCAATCACATCCAGCGTATGACCAGTCTCAAAATGATCGAGCATAATATTGCAGCCACCTGAGAGCCACATTGGCAGATACTGGTAGCCTGAGCCGTGGGAAATCGGACCAAGGTGCAGGCATTTGTTGCCGGGTTCAACGGGTGGAAAGGTGTAGAACCAGTCACGCCCGGCAGCTAACCAAGCCTTATGGGTATAAGCGACACCTTTCGACAGACCGGTAGTTCCGCCGGTATGTCGAATAATAAAATAGTCGTCCGGCGACACCGGCACATCCGGGTCTTGCGTCGATTGACCCGCTAACCATTGCTCGTAGCCGGAATCGCGCACAAAAATATGTTCAAGATCGGCCAACTCATCTTCCATTCCCGTCACTTCGTGGGCGTGATTCTCACTCACCAGCAAGGCTCGGCAGTTGGTATGGCCGAGCATATGCGTATGCGCTGGCCTTCCGTTACGCGGATACAGGGGCACTCGCACGAGGTTGGCTATGGCTGCCGCTTGGAAAAGGTCTGCTGCCTCTACGGAGTTATCCTCCAATACGCCTACTCGATCTCCGGGCTTGAGGCCCACGGCGAGTAAACCATTGGCGAGCCTTACCCCCCGTTCCCACGCCTGACGGAACGTCAGCCGCCTGTCATTGTGGACAATAGCGTCAAAATCACTGTAATGCTGCGCCGCGCGACGCATCAGGGTGCGAACGTCCATGGTTTCTCCTCTCACCTGTAGAGGCCAGATGCTACCCATCCGTGGCGCGCTTTTGTACCAGCACAACCGTGCTTGTATCGTTGCCCAAGGGGCGACTACCTGCGAGTATCTGGTCTGTTGTGAAGGTAACTGGTTGGGGCGCTTGGTGAATATATTCAACCTTAGAGAACTGGGCTTGGGATGTGTCGCGACCGTGGCTTTATCCGCCAGCACAATCGCACCAGCGGGTGACACTGTGGACGACATCTTTAACTACTACGCGCTACCCATCGGGTTAGGTACATCCGGGCAACCAACCCCGCAGCAGTTCTCGGACATTCAAGCGGCGGGCTACGATGTGGTGGTTAATTTAGCCATGCCCACCTCAGACAATGCCCTGCCCGACGAAGGCCGTCTGGTCAGTGAAAACGGGATGACCTACGTGCATATCCCCGTCCCTTGGGATAAGCCCGATGCCGGCCATCTAGCGCAGTTTTTTGGCATTCTCGATGCCATGCTCGCCCAAAACAAACGTGTCTGGGTACACTGTGCTGCCAACTATCGCGCCTCGGCATTTACCTACAAGTACCTCACGATCCGACGAGACCTGAATTCGAGCCAAGCCAGCACGCCGTTGCTGACCGCATGGCTAACCCAGATGGACGAGAACTGGCGCGGCATCCTAGATTTAAGCCCACAACAGATAGTCCAACCATGAATGCAATTTCCAACATTGAAACCAAGTTACTGGAAGCGGCAGAAGATCTGTTACCCGAGTTGGCTGAGCGTCGCCGCGAGATTGACCAACAGCGTCATCTACCCCAAGACCTTGCCAAAAAGCTGGCAGACCTTGGCTTCTACCGCTTGGTAGTGCCTGATGTGCTGGGTGGTCTGGGGATGTCTCCCGCCGCTTTTTGCCAACTCTGTGAAAAGCTGGCGACCGCCAACGGATCAACTGCCTGGTGTATTTTCATCGGCGCCACTTCGCAGTATCTGTTCGGCGCCCTGCCAAAAGAACAACTTGCGGCGATGTTGAAGAACCCTAATGTTATTACCAGCGGTGTCTTCGCTGACAGCGGTACTGCATTGTTCGAAGAGCGTGATGGAAAGCCCGGCTATCTGATCAACGGGCATTGGCGCTGGGGCTCAGGCTGTCGAAACGCGCAATGGATCTCAGGGGGCATTCACGAGGTTGACGCGACCGGCGAGCCTATCAAGGCTTCTCCTGCATTAACCCGGGTCTTTTTTGAACCCGCAGAAATCCAGATCGTAGACAATTGGCATGTATCGGGTATGCGAGGTTCAGGTTCAAGTGACTACGTCGCCCAGAACGTTTGGGTACCTGCCGAACGCATGGCCGGAGATGTTGAAGACTCAGAGTATGCCAGCCAGCCGATTTATCAGTTTCCCAAGTTTGCGTTGCTGGGTATCCCTATAGGCGCAATTTGCCTGGGGATGGCTCGCGCCAGTCTGGATGAGGTTATTCGCGCCTCAAAAGAAAAAACACCTCAAGGCAGCAGGCGTGCACTCTCGCTTCGCCCTTCGTTACATGTAGATGTTGCGGAGGCCGATACTGCGCTGAGTGCTGCTCGCGCTTACTTTTATCAAACCATCGATGACGGCTGGGGCGCCGCCCAAGCTGGCCCCGGCAGTTTAGAAGACCGGCGTAAAATTCGCACCGCGAACGTCCACGCCGTGAACACGGCTATCGATGTGATTGATCAAATGTATCGAGTGATGGGCGGCACATCTGTCTACGAGACTTCTTCGTTACAGCAGCATTTTCGCGATGTACATGTTGCTGCTGCCCATATGATGGTCGGCGAGCCTGTGATGGAACTAGCCGGCCGCGTCATGCTCGATCTCGATGACAAGGCGTTTGGGCTCTAGCGTAGACGCTGTCATATACCCACTTCTGCTCGCACCAGGAGAATCACGACAAAAAAATCAAGGAACAAGTTTTGACTACTGCGCTGAAATTTGGATTGGCCCCACCGAGTAATTTTTGGAATCTGGATTGGCAACAGCGGCAGGCAGCGGTTGCTCAGATCTTAGATGCCGGCTTTGAACTGATGTTCATGGCAGACCATGTTTCGTTTCGCAATGGTTCAGGCACCGATGGCATGGTGGAATGTGCTGCGTTATCTCAACTGCACCCCAAACTCGGAGTTATGACGGGTATCTATTTGCTGCCTCTGCGTCATCCTTTGCCGGTGGCACGGCAACTGGCCAGCATAGCTAGTGTCGCTCAAGGCCGAATGATTTTTGGTGTGGGCATTGGCGGTGAGGACCCCCACGAACTGGAAATCTGCGGGGTTGATCCTAGACGACGCGGATTACGCGCCAATGAGTCCTTGGCGATCATCCGTAGCCTGTTAGCTGGCGAGACCGTTACCTTTGAGGGTAAGGAATTCAACGTGCAGGAAGCACTTATCCGCCCAACCCCTAAATCGCCAATACCCATTGTGGTGGGTGGTCGCTCTGACGCGGCACTTACGCGCACTGCAAAGTTCGGTGAAGGCTGGCTCGGGGTTTGGTGTAGTGCAAATCGATTTGCTCAAGCGGTTGGCAGCGTTGCCGAGCAGGCTCAGGCACTGGGACGCAATGATGTTGACTGGATGCACGGTTACCAACCTTGGATAGGCATGGATTGGCAAGACGGCAAGGCAGCCCACGCATCGGTCAAAGCCGGTATGGAGGCCTTCTACCGCATCCCATTTGAAAAATTCGAGCGCTATACCCCTAGCGGCACGCCGGCCCAAGTGGCCGAACAGTTAGCACCCTACATCGAATCGGGAGCCCGCCTTTTCAATATCAAAGTATGTGCCCGACACACGGAAGAGGAAGTGGCGCTTGGAGCTGAACTGGTAAGCGAAATGCGCCGGCTTGGCGCTGCCTTGGCTAGCTGAACCAGCGATACCATGCTCCGAGGTAGGCTGGATGGAGATACGCTGGATCGAGGCTCGCTGATTAGGGTTAATCTGCCCAATGATATTCTGCCTCAGCGCTCTCGGCGTAGCCATAACGAACAGCCTTGGCCACCAGCGTCGTCGAGGCTTTCTCTTCGGTCCACGGCAATGGGCGCGTATAAAGTTGCCATCCGCGACTCGCATTAAACAAACCTGCAACGACACCAGCGGGATCGATGCGATAGGCAATAGACGCGCCGGGTGTTTTGGAAGTGATCACCACCCGGTCGCCTTGCCGCTCGATGCTCGGCATTTGGGTAACCGGCTGTTGGCCTTGGGGCCACATGGTTTCGATCAGTTGGTCTTCGTCGATATCGCTCTTATCACCCACTCGGACGATCCAATCATCCATGGCCCTGCGCTGACGCGCGAGAATCTCTGCATATTCTGGTAGCCCGGCCAAGTTAACCATCTCTTGGGGGTCACGTTGAGTGTCGTAAAGCTCTTCTCGAGGCCGCGGCGCCTGAAAGTAGGATGCTTGCTGCTCGTTTAACGTCCCGGCATCCTTTGCCTGCCACAGGGCCTGCATCACTGGGAACATGTCGCGGAAGGCAAGAGGCCGGAAATATGGCAGTTCCGAGCGATAATTTCGAATGTACTTGTATCGCTCATTCCGCGCAGCTCTCACATGATCGGGGACAGCGTCCATCCGATCACGGCCAGCAAAAACGAAATCGCGTCGATGATCGGTGGTCAGCATACTCTGCCCTTGAACAAAGTCGGGAACATTCACCCCGGCCAGATCCAGAATTGAAGGTGCTAAGTCAACGATGGAAACCAGGCGGGCATCGACGCGCCCTGCCCCGCCGCCATCGGGCAACCGCAAGATCAGCGGCACGAGCAAGCCGCTGTCGTAAACAGCGCGCTTAGCTCTGGGCAACCCGTCGCCATGGTCTGTCATCCAAATGACGAAGGTTTTATCCAACAGCCCATCCATCGCCAAGTTGCCGATGACCTCACCCACCTGGGCATCCATGTAGTGAATGTTGTCGTAGTGCTGGGCGATAGATTCTCGTACCGCCATCGTGTCAGGATAAAGCTCGGGTACTCGTACCAGTAATGGCTCGGTGACCTCCCTGACTGTCGCTTTACGCGCTAACGCTAAACCCTTGATGACGGATCCGAAGGCACCCTGGCCCTTGGTTTCTAAAGTTGCGAGGCGACTTTCATGAGTCGACATGAGATTGATCATGGCAAAAAACGGTTTGTCCGCGGGCAGTTGCCGCCACAGCGCCAAATCCGGAGGTAGCGCAAAATTACCCTCGTTCACGTCCCAAATCGTAAAAGGCTCACCAAACTGGTAGTCGGTTTTGGCAGTATTCGCCGTCACATAGCCGGCCTGACGCAGCAATTCAGGGAATGCCTTCACTTGCGGGGGTGGCACCGCTTCATAATTTTTATTGCTGGTTCGCATATGCTGGGTACCCAAGGCTTGCGGGTAGACCCCTGTGATCAACGCCGATCGGTTGGGCGCACAAACGCCGGATGCTGAGAAGACCTGCGTGAACCGCACCCCCTGCTCTGCAAGCGCATCAATGTTTGGGGTTTGGGCGATCTCATCACCAAAAGCACCGATTCTCGGACTTAAGTCTTCTGCGACGATCAATACAATGTTGGGCTGAGCTATCACCGATGAAGACAGCCCGAGCACCAGCCAGATCAGTAATCTGCGCATCGTAGAGTTAGAACCCTAGGAGAGCCGAATCGACCCTGGCGTTACTGCACATTGACGACTTGCGGACATACTAGACGCGCATTCAACGCATCGTCTATCGCCTGCTCTGCTAACTGGATACCCGCTTCAAACTTACCGATCAGAAAGTGGTCGTTTACACCGGTGGCTAAGCCCTGCTGTATCCCTTGACCAATATCAAAATCTTCACCGAATACTGTGCGTACCACGTTGTAGTTCGCTTCCCAATAACGCTGCTTTTTCTCGCGCAATTCTGGAGCTAACGCGGTGTCATCAGGAACCAGCATCAGACATTTAAAGACACAGGTACCGAGGCCAGTGGGAATCACCGAATGGATGTACACATGATCGGTCATCACCTGCACAAAGTTGCAGGGGAACAGGTAATTCTGACTCATATAGCTGGCGCGATAATCCCAATCCTGCTCGGGTATCTCCTGCAGCTTCGCCGCCTGAGCCAGTGGCACTGCGTGCCGAAAGTGTGGGTAGTGATCGACGAATACCGACTGATTGTCGAGATAGGCGGAACAGGCCGTATGCTTGTGCGCCGAGCAGAAATGATAGGACTCCTGGAACCCCTCCAGCGCAATACGCCAACCCATGTTGAGATCGACAGACCACGCCCGATGCAAGGCAAGGGATCCGAGATCTATGGAGGCCAACTGCTCTGCCATCGGTGCAAGCCAAGCATCAATACTGATCGGCATTTCGGCTGTAC
This sequence comes from uncultured Gammaproteobacteria bacterium, assembly GCA_913049565.1. The sequence goes on along the minus strand of CAJWZG010000018.1, from coordinate 11,300 downwards.
TTGGCTTCGGGCGCACCCAGAGCAAGCCAAAACGCTCAAAGGCCGGCATCTCAACTAACCCGTGCTCGGATTTTTCCATACCCTCAAACCCTTGGGGCTGGCGCAGTCCGCGCAGTCGGCCATGGAGATCGTAAGTCCAGGAGTGGTAGGGACAGGAAAATGTGCCGGAGTTGCCGCTAGCTTCGTTAACCACACGCGCACCTCGGTGTCGACAGACGTTCATAAACGCTTTAACAGCACCTTCCCTGGTGCGTGTTACTAAAATTGGCACACCGGTTTCATCGTGGGTGAAATAGTCTCCAGGCGAGGCTAGCTGGCTGACATGACCCACAATAATCGGGAACTCGCGAAACAATATCTGCCGCTCTTGCGCGAGGCGCTCTGGATCAGCGTAATGAGATACTGGGTTATGCAGTAGCGACGGCTCCATATGCGTGGTGCCTTGGTCGTGGTACTGCAATGTGCGCCGAATGATTTCGATTTCTTCTTGAGAAGCCGTCACGTTGTAAGCTCCTGATTCAGGGTTTTTGCACTGCCTTCATCGCAGTGATGATCCTAGTAACTCTCGGGCAATTACATGCCGCTGGACTTCACTAGGGCCCTCGCCGATGCGGCGAATACGCATTTCTCTAAACCAACGTTCAAAAGGCAGATCTTTTGCCACCCCCAAACCGCCAAACATTTGCATGCAGCGATCTACCACGCGACCGCCGGCCTCTGTTGCCACTAGTTTCGCCATCGCCGCTTCTTTGCGGAACGATTCTCCGCGCTGCGCTTTTGCTGCGGCTTCCAGCGTAACCCAAAGTGACTGTTTGATGTCGATCTCGTTGTCGACCAACATCCATTGAATTGACTGTCGCGATGACAAAGGTGCGCCAAAGGTCTCGCGTTGGGGAACATATTCCAAAGCCATTTCTTGAGCTTTAATCGCCACCCCGATGCAGCCTGCTGCATATGGAATGCGCTGTTTGGTCAGCCGGTCGTTGGCGATGGCAAAGCCTTTGTTGAGTTCGCCGAGAATATTCGAGGCAGGCACGCGCATGTCGTCAAAACTCAGTTCCGTCGCGTAATGCGCCGATCGCAGCGTGTGCACTATGCGGCGCACTGCAAAGCCCGGTGTGTCGGTATCGACGATGAAGCAGGTAACGCCATTGCGGCCTTTGTCATTGGCCGTACGTGCAAACACTAAACCAAACTGCGCCTTATCGGCGCCACTGATCCATAACTTGCCGCCGTTGATGATCCAATCGTCACCGTCCTGCACTGCCTTCGTTTGAATCGCCCGGGCAGGATCTGAACCGCCGGAGGGTTCGGAAAGCCCAAAGAAACCGCGTTTCTCGCCTCGCAGCGTGGGGTAGAGGTATTTTTCTTTTTGCTCATCCGTGGCTTCAAACAATTGGGCCAGTCCTGCGCCACCGAAGGTGCCGTAGCACGGAGCATATAGCCCGGCCCGATGCTGGGCCATTTCCACCGCAAGCAATGTGCGTGTGACCAAATCGATATCCGGGCCACCAAATGCCGGAGGTATGTCTAATCCGTACAGCCCCATGGCCCTGGTTTTTTCAATGAGCCGAGCTCGATCCAGCGGATCAAGCTCATCTGCATCGGGATCTAAGTCGTACTCCAACGGTAAGATTTCGTCGCGGACAAAGCGTCGTACCGTGGCAATGACTAGGTCTTGCTCTTCCGTAAGTTCTAGGTTCATCCAGCAGGTCTCAGTTTACCCAAAGTAACAGGGGGGTTATCCGGCGGCAGCTGCCCGTTCTCGTACTCGTGCAGCATCAGCAGTTCTTTATAACGGGTTAAATAGGCTGTGGTCACCTCCCAACGCACGTGGGTTGCAGCGGGCCGGCCCTCTGACGCGGCCATGACCTCGCCTTTTAAACCAAAGAGGCTTTTCCCTCCGGCATAGCCAATAAAGAGCACTGACCCCTCAGCATCTGCCAACTGGTATACGCCAAGATTGCCTCGTAACAATAGCTTCGCGTCGGTAATCGTTAACCAAGGTTTATCCAGATGTAACGCCACAGTAATAACCGCCCACCCCTCAATGGAAACTGAAGATTAGTACAGTACCGCGTCATGAACAATTCAATGCTCAGGGCCAAGGCGCGAAGCCAGCGCATCTCGCCAATTAAGCCCCCTTGATCACGCCGGCGTCGATCAGCTTTTGGGCTTCCTCGTCGGAATAGCCCAGATTCGCGAGTATCGACCGAGACTGCTCACCGAGCTTTGGCGCCGGGCCGCGAATTTCGCTGGGCGTTGCACTGAACCGGGCGGCGGGCCGTGCCTGCCGAACCTCACCGAAGCCTTCAAAGTACGTGCGCTGAATAGTCTCGCTGGCCTGTATCTGCGGATGATCCAGTAAGTCCATGCGGCGCAGCAACGGTGCGTTGGGCACGTCATGTTGTTGTAGTCGCTGCAATATCTCTTCGCTAGGCCATTTTGCGATTTCTGTCATCGTGATTTCTTTGCGTTCCTGAACATGCCGCAGCCGAGCACCAGCGGTGGCAAACCGTTCGTCCTCTAGCAAATCCTCTCGATTCAGAGCACGACACATGCCCACCCATTCCTTGTCTGAGATCACCCCAGCGGTGATGAAACCGTCTTGAGTGGGATAAATAAGATCCATAGAACCAGACGTTTGAGAGGGGTCGTATTCGTTGTCCGCATAGGTAATGCCGCCCATGCCTTCTGGCCAAAAGAAAGCCAGCATGGCGTCGAGCATCGATACTTTGATGTGCTGGCCTGCGCCGCTACGTTCACGATGATATAACGCACTGGATATGGCTTGAGCACTGGTGAGCGATGCGACCTTGTCAGCGATAATGACGCGGAACATTTCAGGGTCTCGCGTCGTTCGGTTGGCCTGAATATCGGTCGCACAAGACAGTGCCTGAATCACGGGGTCGTAGACCCGCTGATCGGCATAGGGGCCCTGCTCGCCAAACCCACTAATCGAAACATAGATTAAGCGCGGATTTTGCGCCCGCACTTCGTCTACGCCAAAGCCCATGCGCTGCATGGCTCCCGGCCGGAAGTTTTGCAGTAACACATCGGCCTCATCAATGAGGCGCCACAACACTTTCTGGCCCGGCTCGGCTTTAAGGTCTACGGCAATAGACTGTTTCCCCCGATTGCAGGAAAAAAACATGGCTGGAATCTCGTTGATAGGCTGACCCATCAGGCGCATTTGCTCGCCCTGTAGGGGCTCGACCTTAATCACTTCGGCGCCTTGGTCCGCTAGCATCGTGGCCGCGACGGGTCCGGAGACCATGCTGGTAAGGTCGATCACTTTTAATCCGTTAAGGGGGCCCATCGTCTATGCTCCTTGTTATTCTATTTGTTGCGTTAGTTCGGTTTGGGGTAGTTCACGGTATACGCTCGCTGATATGCCTCGCGGCTGCGAAGCTCCTCGCGGTAGCGCAGAAGCGAGCTGGGCAGTTCAAAGTCGTAATGTACGGCCCAGTCCAAACAAGACACCAGCATCACATCCGCGAGACTGAATTGATCAGCCAGCACAAAGTGTCTTTCCGCCATATGTTCAGCCGCTATATGTTCAGCCACCACCGCTAGTTGTTTTTCCGCATAGGCGCGAGAGGCTGACAACGCCGCTGGGGCCTCGCCATAGATAGCGGCAAGATCACCATGCCGACGCATTACGTACAGCGAAGTTTCATCAAGCTCTCCATAGATATAGGACACCCATTCGTCTTCCTTGGCCTGCTGCTCGAGACCTGCCGGTGGCGCCATAGTGCCTGGGTTGCCATACCGGCATATCAGATAGCGACTGATCGCCACGCTCTCGGACAGACCAAATTGCGCATTGCGCATATAGGGGACTTTTTGTTTCGGGTTCATTTGGGTATAGGACGATGTCTGAGTTTCACCCGTGCGAGGACCGATAGGATGCAGTGTGTAGGCGAGGTTTAACTCTTCTGCGACCCACAGCGGCCTAAAGGTGCGCATGGTACCCGCGCCCCAAAACTCCAGTTTCGTCTGCTCTTGCATCGTTTTTCCTCTCGTCTGAATCCACTAAGCAACGTCGTCTGCTCATAAATGTGGCGGACTGCTATCCGTTGTCTACAACATCCTCACCGTCACGCCGCAAATAGTCGTCGGCGGAACCAAAGCTGGCACCCGAGCCAAGTAGCCCAGTGCCGGGCACATGATTCACCTCCAGACGAATACCGTCCGGATCTTCAAACAGCACAAAGTAATAACCGGGCGCCCAATCCCTCTCCTGCGGACCGCGCACGATGTTCGCACCCAAGGAGGCTACAAGCTCAGCTGTTTGATCGACTGCTTCACGACTTTTTGCGCGCAAACAAATATGGTGCAGGCCCACTCTATACTGGGCAAATCGCTCGCCTTCGAACTTTGGGTCGCAGCGGCGTACGCCAATGGCTGTGCGGGCACCTACGTGATACAGAAAGTCTGGACCATCATTAACCTTTGTCATCCCGAACTGTGGCAATAGACCGCTGTAAAACTGATGCGCTTTTTCATACTGACTCACCGTCAGAATGACGTGAGCCATGCCGTTGATTTCGATCATTCAATTCAGTCCTAGGCTAGGGATGAGACAATGCAATACATTAAAACACTGCCTTTGTAATACCGTGCTTCATTTGGTGTTCGTTGTCAGTAACTGGTGTTACCTTTACCAACACATCAATTCGTCTTCAACATTCCGGGAATGCCGCATGCCACCTAAAGCACTGATCTACTATTACGCAGTCGCCTACGTTTTCGTGTTTACCGCCTATTATTTGATCAGTAACGTGTAGCTAACCTACTGCGCGCTAAGGCCCGCTTTGAATGCGCCTTTGCGCTCTTGTTCTTTGACCGCCTGAGACGGCTCGGTTAGCCGCTCCAATGTGACTCCATGGATAGTGCCGCTAAAGGCAAAGTCATGGGGATACTTACCCACTGGCGAACCCGTGTCTCGACCCACATCGAATGTTTCACCGCTCATGGAGAAAATTACGGGCACCGTGCGCTCTAAGCGGTCGCGCGCGAGGCAGCTGCCGTTAACTGAAAGCGTCAGTTCGCCGCCTGCCGCAAAGCCGCCATCATGAGCATACTCGACACAAATCTGCTGTTCGCCAGAGCACAGCGGCTCTCCCGCTAAAGTCGTGAATTCATGACCAAACCAGTTGTAGACATAGGTTGGTCGAGAATCGCTATCAAGATATAAACTCCAACCGGCCATGTTGCCGCCCTGACAAGCGATCACACCGCTGTCACTGTCGCCCACCAACAATTTTGCAGTAATACGATGAGACGTATTCTTGAGGTTAATAACGCCATGCTCTGGCATACGAATATGCATGGGACCGTAGGTCATTTTTATGTGACCCTCCATGCTATGGGGAGGCGCATAATCGCCGCCGCGTCTGGCAGACGCGTCGCGTAGCGGATACACACCGTATCGTTCAGCTTCGTACTCAAACAGCGCCTGTAGCTGTGCCAGCTTCTCAGGATGCGATGCGGCAAGATCGACGCTTTGAGAAAAGTCTTCGGCTACGTTGTACAGCTCCCAGGCTTCTTGCTCACCGTCAAAATCAAATCCAGCAAAGCGAATCCAAGGCAGCCTTCCGTGGAAACACGATGCCATCCAGCCGTCATGGTAGACGGCACGGTTACCCAAAATTTCAAAGTATTGTGTGGTGTGAGCACTCGGCATTGATGGATCGCTGAAGGTCGATACCATACTGCAACCATGCACTTGGTCTTGTTTGATACCGTTAACCCGCTCTGGCATCGCGATACCTGTGACTTCGAGTAGCGTTGGAAACACATCGATCACATGATGAAATTGATGTCGGAACTCTCCTTTAGCCGCAATGCCTTGAGGCCAGGAGACAGCTAACGCGTTACGGGTACCGCCAAAGTGAGATGCCACCTGCTTCATCCATTGAAAGGGCGAGTCCAAGGCCCAAGCCCACCCTACGTTGAAATGGTTTTCACATCGCTGGGTACCAAAGTCATCGATATGTTCCAGCAGCCATTCGGGATCTTCGTGTACACCGTTCTGGAAAGACGGCGCACTCCACGCACCATGCACAGTGCCTTCTGCTGATGCGCCGTTGTCGCCGGTGAGATAGATCACCAAGGTGTTATCGAAAATGCCCTGCTCGACCAGATAGTCGATCACTTTTTCAACCTGAGCATCCGTATGCGCCATGAAACCTGCAAAGACTTCCATTAGCCTCGAAGCCACAGGCTTGAATCGGTCTGGGTAATCTTCCCACGCAGGCACCTGCTCTGGGCGGGCGGGCAGAGCCGTGTTCTCTGGAATCACGCCCATGGCCAGCTGCCGCTGATAGATATCTGCGCGCAGTGCATCCCAACCTTGGTCAAACTGCCCGGCGAACTTATCGATCCACTCCGGGGCCACATGGTGCGGGGCGTGCACGGCAGCAGGAGCGAAGTAGCAAAAAAAGGGCTTATCTGGCGCTGAGACCTGCTGCTTGGCAATCCACTCTACGGCTTTTTCGGCTAGATCCTCTGTGAGGTGGTAATCACTACGCCCGAGATGGGGTTCAACAGGTGTGGTTTCATCATAAACCGCAGGCTCCCAATGTGACGCCTCGGCCCCGATGATGCCGTAGAAACGTTCGAAGCCCATGCCAGTTGGCCACCGGTCAAACGGCCCGGCGGGATTCTGCTCCCACGCCGGTGTTAGATGCCATTTTCCAAAACACCCGGTGGAATAGCCGTTTTGCTTCAGAATTTCCGCAATGGTGACGGTCTCCGGCGGTATCGCGCTGTCATAGGACGGAAAGCTGTTGGCAATTTCGGTAATACCACCCATATGAACACTGTGATGATTGCGGCCGGTCAGTAAGGAGGCGCGTGTGGGTGAGCACAATGCCGTGGTATGGAATTGATTGTATTTCAATCCCGCTGCCGCGACCTTGTCCACCCCCGGCGTGGGTATCGGGCCGCCAAAAGTACTGCAGGTACCAAACCCCACGTCGTCCAACATGACCAGCAACACATTGGGCGACCCCGACGCTTGTTTGTTCAAACCCATTGGGCTCGGCGTCGCATCGGCGAATAACCGTTCAATCTGCCCTCCGAAGGGCTTGCTAGGCTTGGGTATGCTGTGGGTCATACGGTACTCAACTGGTTAGCGTTTCGAGATCAAAACAGGCAAAAAATGCTTTCAGCCCCTCGGCATCAGAAGTCGTCAAAGTGCCGTCTCCCAAAGCCTGACTCAGAGCCAGCTTACCCGCCATGATGTCAAACCACCGATCAGCGCTAATCGAGGCAGTTAGCGTCGCTTGGTTTCCATCACCTGGCACCGCTACGCTGTGGCGTATACTTAACCCCGCCGCATCGTCTTCAGCAAAAGTCATCTTCAACGTCTGTTCAAGTTCACCAGCACGCTCTGGAATCAACAGCACCTTCAACAGGCCCAGTGACTCTCTAGCCGGGCGTCTTGCCAGCTCGCGTTTCTGAAAGCGGTGGGTGCGAAATCGCTGCAGGTTCGAGGAACCGTCAAGTTCCAACGCTCGTGTAATACACCAGTTGCGCACATTGGCCGATGTGGTGCTATATGCCACTCCACGCAATCCTTGAGCGAGCCTGTGTCGATCTTCAGCTTCGCCCGCATCCGCCCTACCGTGTTCGTTTAGCTGCGAACGCACCAACCAAGACGCCAGCTCAATGGCCCAACGATAGTCTTCTTCCGCCAGCGCCTGATCCACTGCCTGACGCACTACGTCGATCCCACCAAATCCTTCTATAAGCTTGAGCATACGCGCCGGACCCGGCACGGGAAACAGATTCGCCTCATCCTCGTCAAACCAGCCGAACAGCCCCGTGTAAATCTGCCGCACATGATGTTCTACCACACCGTAAAGCTGTTTGGTTGTGTAATGGGCTTTGAAATACGTAGGCAGCTCGATCGCCGCGATGGTCTCGTTCAACGTCAAGCCGCGATTAGCGCAGCGCACGGTTTGATCCCACATGAATTGAATGGAGTCGCGATAGTCAATGGAACATTGAGCGATCTCGGCGGCACCAGACATCGGCGGCCCATGAGCACCAATGAGGTGATCGGCGCCGAGCCCGTTCAGTTGATCTAGTCCTCGTAGCAAGATTCTTGGATCACGATATTCTTCGCCTCGAATTGCAAACACGTTGAAAAGCGCCGGCCAAAGCAGGTTGTTTACCGCCAACCTGAGCTCGGGGAACCAAATGGTCACGCTGTCGCTGGCATCGGAGGGCGCCGGATAGAACTCCACCGCCAACCCTGCAATGGTTGCCTTTGCTGGGGTATCGAAAGTGTATTGAGCGGGAATGTAACCGTTAGTAAACGGAGCATGACTGGGATTGCGAAAAAAATTGCCCAAGCCGACATTGACCACTCCGTCTGGACCCTCTTCCGGCATGGTGATTGCAAACTGATGAACCAGCCCGCGGGTGACACGCGGCGCAATCTCGCCACCAAAACGTTCAAGGTTAGCGGCAATACCCGCATGGCCCCAAATGGGCAGATCGCTGTTGTGGGCAAGCAACGCCTGAGTACCGCCAACATAGTGAAAGTGGGTATAGATGCAGGCCGCGATGGGGGCGGACGTTTCTTTACGCACGGCAGCCAAGGCTGCGGTCATCTCCTCATTACATTCCCCAGTATCGATCACAATAAGACCCTCGGGACCCTCAATAAAGGACTGATTCGATAGGCCGTTGCCGACCAAAGACCACGCTTTGTCGCCAACGCGATAGAGTTTTTCCACCAGGCGATCGCTGTGCTCGATAGTCTGCGGATGGGCTAGCTGGCCTTGCGGTCCGGTGGCCGTGGTGCCGGCTTGGAAAGAATCATGGATGCTCATTTTCACTACTCATTTCAAAACGATAAATTTCACAGCGCGCCCATAATGGAGTCTGCGTAGGTACCAACGATAACCATCAGGTGTTTGGTTGGCTCGCTAATGCCACCCCGATCAGCGCTTCTCGGGTAACTAAGCCAGCTAAATCCTCTAAAGAAAAAGCCTCTGTGCCTGCAGGTCTCATGGGTATCACCATAAAACGTGTTTCGGCACTGGTTTCCCATACCCTCACGGCGACCTTCGGGCTGAGCTCCAAACCCATTTCGCTGAGCACTTTTCGCGGCTGCCGAACGACCCGCGCTCGATAGGCAGGGCTCTTGTACCAATCGGGTGGCAGACCCAAAACCGGCCAAGCGGTGCAGGAGCATTGGGTGCAGACAATGACGTTATGACATTCAGGCGTATCTTCTAACGCGACGACGTATTCGCCCTGAGGTCCGGCATATCCCATCTCGGCGCAAGCTGCGGTAGCGTCTTCCAGCAAACGCGTTCGAAAGTCTGCATCGCACCATGCCCGTGCGACTACTTTAGCCCCATTCTCGGGCTTCCAATCGTCAGGCAGGTGAGCAAAATTGTCGATATCGGCGTCGGTCAGATAACCCGCCTCCACCAAGGCTTGCTTGGCGGCTTGTGTGCGCTTTTCAATCAGCGCGATGCTTTTTTCATTCATGCTGTCACTGGCTCCAGGTAGCTGTCCCATAAATCCACTATGACCGACTCATTGTCTGCACCCTCACCTGACCACAGATCCTGCGATGCAAATTCCACATGGTACGTATGCTCTTTTCGAAATTCTCCGCCGTGGGCAGCGGTATCAGGGAAGCGAAACTTTGGCGCCCTATGAATTACCGTGCCTTGGTGGCCCCGGCAAAATTTTGGTGCTCGGACGTGGCCTGCAGGGTTTAAGCGCAAAACGCGAACCCGATCGCCAATGCGAAAACGCGGCTCCTCTTGGGGCGCAAAAGCTGCCATGGGTTCGTCTGCGACCGGGCCGGCCAACGGGAAGTCGCCGCCTGCGCGTCGCTCTAGCTCAGCAGCGGTGAGGTAGCCTTTCTCAACAAGCAGCGACACGGTACCTGTGAGCACGCGCTCGTAATAGTCTGCCTGTAAATACTGAGCAGGGTTCATTCGCTCAACCGAGTGTCGATACTCATCGGTATTGTGGCTGCGCATTACCGCCTGTGTTGCAACCATTAACGCGAAAGCCGTTGCCTGCCAAGGCTCATGAAATGTCGGCTCATCCGTTTCGACACTGACGGGGCCAAACCCCTGAGTACCCCCTAGATCATGGACACCGTCCATACTCTCCTCCGTTACACTTCCCTTCAACCATCATCAAGATCCGCCGAAAGAAAGTAAACGTCTGTAGTGCAGTGGGTTTGCTCTTTGTCTGACTTGGATGCGGATCAGGTCGGAACAGGGTTAGAGCTTGGTTCTCAGGCCGCATTTACAGTAGCCTTACCCCCGACAGGCTAAACGCGACTTCTTCAATCATGCAGTACGTCAAGAGGCGCTCGGCGGCAGCACCTGCTTCAACACTCAATCGCTTCGCCCGAGTTGGATTCCTTATTGCCTTTATCTCGCTCACTGTTTCGCCGATCGCTCTGCTGAAGGCCGCAGAATCTGACCGAAGAGGAAAAACAGCGCAAACCGAAACCGCACCATCAATGCAGGAGATTGTCGTTTGGGGCCGCAAGCAACAACAGCTTGGCACGGCGTTTTCCGCCTCTGAAGGCTTGGTGGGCTATGCTGACTTCGAGGTTCGGCCGATTCAGCGGATCGGCGAACTGACGGAGGTTATCCCGGGAATGGTGGCGACCCAACACAGCGGCGAGGGTAAGGCGAACCAGTATTACTTAAGGGGCATGAACCTCGATCACGGCACCGATTTCTCGGTTTACTTTGAGGGGATGCCGCTCAACCTACGAGCTCACGCCCACGGCCAAGGCTATCTGGATTTGAATTTTTTGATTCCCGAAACCATTGCATCGGTGGCTTACGCCAAAGGACCCTATCGCGCTAACAGAGGCGATTTTTCCAGTGCTGGCACCATGGCGGTAGAACTCGACAATCAACCCGATGACCCGTTCGTAAAAATTACTGTCGGCGAGGACGCCTACCTGCGATTGACCGGTGTCGTCAGTCGAACCATAGACGACGGCAATTTGCTAACCGCTATTGAACTGACCGCCGACGACGGCCCATGGCAGCGCCCGAACGAAACAGAGAAAATCAACCTGATGAGCCAGTGGTCTAAGCGTCTGCGCGATACCGATATCGAGGTAACACTGCTCGCCTACGATAACGAATGGTCTGCCACTGATCAGGTTCCCCGGCGTTCAATCGAAGATAGCCAACTATCACGCTTTGGCACGCTGGATCCGCAGTTGGGCGGCGACACGCTACGGCTCGCCCTGATCCTTCAGGCAGATACCGGCAACCTAACCGCCTCTA
>CAJWZG010000017.1 GCA_913049565.1 uncultured Gammaproteobacteria bacterium | reverse complement strand
CGCAGATCCAGACAAATATTGCGCTTGCCTGCATTTTGCTGATGGTAATAGCCGGGCACCCCCCCCACATTGCGCCCCCACAATCGGGTGACATCACCGTCAGGGGGCTCGACTTTCACCACATCTGCACCCAAGTCACAAAGCATGCGTCCAGCAAAAGGACCGGCTAGCACCCGAGAAAAATCGAGTACTTTTAAACCGTGCAGCGGATAGCATTCATCCGATTGTTGTCTCTCCATCTCCCCATTCCTCTATCAACTGCCAACCCTTATGCTCTCACGACCTGATCTGAAATAGATAATCTCATGGCAAAAAAGAACCCTCGCCAATTCAGTCTAATGAAAGACGAACCCACGCTTGTTGCCGATGACGCAACTCTAGGTGGATCTATTAATGATTTAGGCTGGATAGGTGTTGATGCAGGTGCGTTTGCTGCGCAACGCGATTATTTGACGGCCAACAACGGTATTCGTGGGCTAGAGCGTATTCGACCCGACGAGATAGAAGATGCGGTGCGAATCTTTTATCGAGATGGATTCGTCGTCGTTGAAAACGTTTTGAACGAGGCGCAACTTAGAGTACTGATAGAAGCATCCGAGCGCGTAATCCGAGAGATATTAGCCAAGGATAAAGACCGCCAAGGAAACAGAGGAACCCATCGGTATTCATTTGGCTCAGCAAGCCTAACCGGCCAACTGCTGCATGAACCAGCGTGGGCGATGCTCGTTGACCTGCCCACGGTGACACCCATCATTACCGCCATATTTGGTAGCCCAGACTACATCTTACGCGGGGCAGGTGGTGATTTTTGCCTGCCCGGTGCCACCACCTATCAGCCTTTGCATTCAGATATGAATGACCGCATCGAGTATCGCGACCAAACCTTCGGATCATTTCATGATCCACGGGGAAAGCTGAACTATCGCGACCTACCTTGCCCCTATGTTTGCTGCAACTTTCTGACCTGTGACTTCACCCCCACCAACGGCCCCACCCGACAAATTCCTGGCACCCAGCATAGTCAGCAGAAAATTCCTAAGCTAGAGCAAGAACCCGAGTGGATGAAACTCAGCACAGTGTGCCCTGCCCCCGCCGGAAGCGTGCTGATCCGCGATACCCGAGCTTGGCATGGAGGAACGCCCAATTTAGCCGATCATGTGCGAGCCATACCCAATGCCGAGTTCCACGCGCCTTGGTATCGAGAGCCTATGCGCACCTGCATGCCCAGACCCATTTTTGAATCCCTAAGTGATCACGGGCGGCACATCGCCCGGTACTTAGTCGCTGAGGCCGGCGAAAAGCTGCAAATCGGTTTTCGCGACGACCTAGGTACGACTCCTCGAGGCTTAAGAGATAACAATCCCCAACTTTAGACGCCTCGTGAAAACGGCGAGTCGGCATCACATGTCCAAGCGCGTGATCAATGAATTTCGGCCGCCTCGCCTTGAGCGACTCGAAGCTTTTCAATATCAAAGTCTGATCGTTGGGCGGCTGCTATGATCACCGCTTCGCGACGCGCTAGCTGTTCAGCAGCGTCGCGCACCTGTCCGATAATATCCGCCGGAATCACTACTGCGCCATGCTGATCCGCATGAATAATATCGCCGTCTACTACGCGCATACCCGCTACATCGACAGGCCGAGCGTAGTCGACCACATGCACAAACGCATGAGAGGGCAGCACGCTGGCCGCCAGCATTTGAAATCCAGGGGCGATATCGGGCACGTCACGAACACCGCCATCGGTGATCACGCCTAGGCAGCCAAAGCCCATGTGAATATTGGAATTCACTTCTCCCCACAAACAACCGTAGCCGCTGTTTCCATCCAAGTCTTGGATCACCGCGATGCTAGGCTTCGGGCCTCGATCAATGTATTCGTAGTATCCATCCGACAATGCTCTGGCTTCCTTGCCAGAGAGATCGGAAGGGTGGGCAGCGCGAATCGTCGCCGTTCGCGCAAAGCCTATAATCGGCGGCAGCTCGGGTCGCGTGCATACCAACTGCGACGTCGTGAAACCATAACCACGACGCTGAGGAATCAGCAGTTCTAACGCATTGCAGACCGTGGGGGTATCAAAGGCTTGTAGCGTCTTTATCAACGCTTCGTCCAACATATCGCTCATGCTTCTTCCTTGATTAGTTTCTGATCAGCTCGCGAGAGATTCTGTTGCGCTGTCAAGTTGGGTTCTGTCTGCGCTTTCGCTACAGTTTCTAGTAGTCATTATTCACGTGGCCTATGGGTAGAGGAAGGGAGAATTTTACGTGTCAGACATCGAACCAACCAGACTCGAAATGTTGGCCAAGCTTACTGCGCCGGGTCAGCCCTATGAGCTAATCGACAGTACCGTTTTTGGCAGAGACTGCCGTTTCTTCAAAAACGCCCCGGCAACCTTGCGCGAGTTATTTGCCGACAGCGTCAGCGACTTGGAATTTCTCATCTACGAAGATGAGCGCCTCACATTTGGGCAAACTCTGCGTAAGTCAGCCCAGCTAGCGCAGCTGTTGATGCGCGACTACGGCATAGCCAAAGGCGACAGAGTCGCAATCTCAATGCGCAACTACCCGGAGTGGGTGTTGTCATTTATGGCGATTACCTCCATTGGCGGTATCGCGGTAGCGATGAACTCACTGTGGCGGCCCGATGAGATGGCTTACGGCCTAATCGATAGCGGTGCTAAGGTTTTGCTCGCAGACGGCGAGCGTTTAGAGCGGTTTGCGCAAATCACGGAACCTGTAAATGTGCAAACTATTGCCATTCGAACCAACGATTACGCTGGCATTCCAGAGCTGAGCGTTCTGCTAGACCAACAAGCTCAGACGCACGGTGAACTGCCTATGCCTCAGCAGCGGCCCGAGCCAGAGGACGATGCGACTATTTTGTACACATCAGGATCTACCGGGCACCCGAAAGGCGTGGTCTCATGCCACAAAAATATACTTGCCGCACTGATGAGTTGGGAGCTTGACCAAACCTGTGGCATCGCGATGATGCCAGAGCCACCCCCACCACCGACCCAACAAGCAGCAACCTTGCTGGCGGTACCGCTGTTTCATGCCACGGGCTCTCACGCAGTGTACTTAGCAAGCTATCGGCACCAGCGCAAAATCGTCGCCATGTACAAGTGGGATGCCGCTCTCGCCGCGCAGCTGATTGAAGCAGAGAAGATCAACTCGTTCATTGCACCCGCTGCAATGACTGGCGATCTAGTGCAGGAAGCAGCACGCACCAAACGCGATCTTAGTACGCTCGCCTCCGTTGGCGGTGGTGGAGCCCCAAGAGCCCCAGAGCAGGTACGTAATATCGAGAAATCCTTTGTCAACGCTTTACCAGGTACAGGCTGGGGGATGACCGAAACGAATGCGATTGGTACCGGGATTGGCGGTATGGACTACCTCGAGCATCCAGAAAGTTCAGGCCGTTGCAGCGCCGTCATGGAGCTGAAAGTCATCGACGAAGAAGGTACCCCCCTGGCGAGCGGTCAACGGGGCGAACTTTTAATTCGGGGCGCTGGCGTCTTTCGCGGATACTGGAACAGATCCGATGCGAATGCAGAAACATTCCTGCCCGGCGGGTGGATGCGCACGGGCGACGTAGCTTATCTGGACAACGAGGGTTACCTGTACATCGTTGATCGCATTAAAGATTTAGTTATCCGAGGCGGCGAAAACATAGGCTGCGGTGAAGTGGAAGCAGCTCTTCTTGAGCATCCTATGATTCAGGAGGCTTCTGTCTACGCTGTACCTGACGAGCGTCTTGGCGAAGAAGTTGCCACCACGCTTTACGTTTCGACAGACATTGCTGATGCAGAGTTGTCTGGGTTCCTGCAAGAACGGCTCGCTAAGTTTAAGATCCCGCGCTATATCCACCAACAATCTAGCCCGTTGCCGAGAACTGCATCAGGAAAAATTTTGAAACGAGATTTACGCGAGGAAGCATGTCAGCGTTTAGGCGTCGGGTAGCCATTGCCGTCTGCCTGATTTTTCCCTGCCTACCGCTCTTTGCCTGTAGCCATCCCGAGCCTTTCGCTATGAACGATCGTTTAATCAAACAAACCCCGAACGGCAAATTGCGCGGCGTATGGGCAGATGCCAACCAAGGCATTCACGTGTTCCGTGGGGTGCCTTTCGCTAAACCACCTGTGTGTGAGCTTCGCTGGCGTCCACCTGCGCCGCTTGACCCTTGGAGCGGTATCAAAAGCGCAGAAACTTTTAGCGCCGCCTGTTATCAGGCATTTAGCGACGATGCATTCGTTTGGAGCCGCGGTGAATTTGCGCGCAGCGAAGATTGCTTGTATCTCAATATCTGGGCAAGTGCTGAACACTCAGAGCCACTACCCGTTATGATTTGGTTCCACGGCGGGGCACATACTGGCGGATTCGCCCATGTTGAACTGTTCGACGGCACGGAGCTGGCCCGCAAAGGAGTGCTCGTCGTCACGGTCAATTATCGCTTAGGCCCTTGGGGCTTCTTGGCCCACCCGCTATTCAGTGCGGAGTCGGACCACAACAGCAGCGGTAACTATGGCTTGCTGGATAAAATCGCGGCCCTTGAATGGGTGCGCGACAACATACGGGACTTCGGCGGGGATCCATCAAATGTCACCATTTTCGGTCAGTCGGCCGGCTCCATGAGCGTCTGCGCGTTGATGGCATCACCGCTCAGCCAAGGCCTCTTTCACAAGGCGATAGGGCAGTCAGCTGCATGCCTAAACCGGCACAGCCAAGACCCCAACGGCGAGGAACGAGGCCTACGACTAACCGATTGCCTGCTGCCCAGTAAGACGAAGTTAAAGGCCAGTGACCTACGCGCCCTTAGCAACGATGCCCTGCTTGCCGCTGCGACCTCCAGCGGCTGGGATCAAGGTGGCGGACTGATAACGGTCGATGGCTGGGTGTTGCCTAGCGCTCCGGTTAACGTGTTTGCTGCGGGCAAACAGGCCCAAGTGCCTGTGCTGCTGGGTTCACTGGCGAATGAGGGCATAGAGTTGCTTCCGCTGAATGCCGAGTTGTCCCTATCAGACTACGACGCTAACTTACGCCAAAGGTTCGGCGACCTGGCCGCCGAAATCAAAGAAGCCTATAAAGTTGAACTAAACGACAGCCCGGGCATTGCCGAGCGCTCAATCAACGCGGACTTGTTCATAGCGCTGCCTATGCGTCAGTGGGCTGGATTTCAGACAGCCATTCAACAGCCAAGCTACTTGTACTTTATGGATTATGTTCCGCCGGCCTATCAGATATATCGAACAGACAGGCCCGATCTGGCATTACCCGACGGGCCACGCAGCGCAGGAGCCTACCACTCAGGTGAACTGGCCTTCGTATTTAACAATGTCGGCCAGACCGGTAACTTCTGGCAACTCGACGATTTCACCATGGCCGACCGCATCGCCAACTACTGGACTCAATTCGCAAAAACCGGCGATCCAAATAGTCGCTCGGCTCCCGGTTGGGGGCCTTATAGGGCGGAAAATCAGAACACAATGCTATTAAACATCAGCGGCAGCGAGGTTCATGGCGCACTACGAAAAAAAATGGATTTGCTTGAGCGATACGTTCTGCGCCGGGGTGTCGTAGCAAAAGAGTCAACGCCAGAACAATGAGCCTTTCAACTGACACACAGCCCTGTAAACTTCAGTTATGAGCAAAAACAACGATACAAGCGACGCTGAAACCTCTAGCTTTGAAGAAGCAATGGCAGAACTTGAAGCCTTGGTCGCACAAATGGAGGGGGGCGATTTGAGCCTAGATGACTCTCTCAAAGCCTTTGAGCGCGGTGTCATGCTCACCCGCCGGTGCCAAGAAGCATTGAGTCAGGCCGAGCTGCGTATCAAAATCCTGACCGAGTCGGGCACCTTGGAAGACCTGCACCCAGAAAATTCATGAGCGATTCGTTTGCCCTCGTCAAGGCATCGATTGCTTCGACCCTCGACAAGCTACTGCCGACAAACTCCGCTATCGCGCAACCCATGATAGGCGCCATGAGGCATGCTGTTTTAGGAGGTGGTAAGCGTATGCGCCCACTGATGACCTGCGCAGCCTGTGAAGCGTTTAGCGGCACTTACAAACCTTCCCTGCCCGTTGCTTGCGGCTTTGAATTTATTCACGCCTATTCACTGATTCACGACGACCTGCCTTCCATGGACAATGATGATCTGCGGCATGGTCAGCCAGCGACACATATCGCTTTTGGGGAAGCTACCGCTATTTTAGCCGGTGATAGCCTGCACTCGCTGGCCTTTCAATCACTGGCAGAAGCGTCCGACATCAGCGAATCAGCAAGACTACGCTGTATTACTTTGCTTTCTACAGCAGCCGGCTGGCCGGGCATGGCCGGAGGGCAGTGCTTAGACATTGCCGCTGAAGGGCAGGAATTGACGCTAGCAGAGCTTGAGGCCCTACACGCAGCGAAAACCGGAGCACTGATCGAAGCGTCCTTAGTGGTTGGCGGCTACTGCGCCGAGGTGCCCCCCGGTGACACCCGGCTCGCCTTGTTGGCCCAGTTTGGCGCGCGCATTGGGCTTGCCTTTCAGGTGGTAGACGACATTCTTGATGTTACCGAGAGCTCTGCAACTCTGGGTAAGCCTGCCGGATCCGATGAAAGCCTACAGAAAAATACCTTTCCGAAGCTAATGGGGCTCGATGCCGCCTCAAAACGAGCCGACGACTTGTTGGAGGAGTCTCTAGCCTTGCTGAATCAAGCGGATCTAGCAACTGAACTGCTGAAGGCAATAGCGACCAAAGCCGTGAAACGTCGCTACTGATTAAAGCACCAGCGGCATGACAAATTCTGCCAACGTCATTGTTAGCGCACACAGCCCACCCGCCAGAAGATCATCAGCCATAATGCCTAGTCCACTGTGCAGGCGTCGGTCTAAAACGCCGATCGGCCCGGGTTTGAAAATATCGGCTAAACGAAACAACACGAACGCGGCTAAAGCCCAGCCCAAGGTTTGAGGTACCCAAATCAGGGCCAACCACATACCTGCGACTTCATCGGCAACGATTTGCGGCTCATCATGAATCCCTAGCTGTTGAATCAATCGATTGCACAGCCACCAGCTCACGAGGAAATAGGCCGTCACAATGCCAAGCTGAACTTCCCAGTTAAGTGGGCCAAGAAAAAACCACCAAAAGATTAGTGCGCCCGCGGATCCCCAAGTTCCCGGCGCAGGCCGCAGGAAACCCAGACCGCCCGCAGTCAACCAAAGTACTGTTGGTTGGAAAAACAGCTGTGGGGTCAGCATAGCGCTCACGGATCCTTGCGAAAGTGGTCGAAGCCTTTAGCTTGGATTGGCTCGCCATCCAGCCATAACCCCATTTTCCCGGACAGGATGCCAATACGCATAGCGCCTGGGATCGGTACGTCACAGGTCAACAACAATTCATAATCATCGCCGCCATAAAGCGCATCTTCCAGCAACGCTCCATCGGCGATGGGAATCGCCGCTGCCTCCAGCTGCGCACCACAACCGCTCGCTACGCACAGGTGTGCAAGGTCTTGGCAAAGCCCATCGGAAATGTCGATACCGGCCCTGACGACACCCTCTGGATTGACTGCGTTGAATCGAGGCTGGGGTCGGTAATAGGCCCGCTGCAGATACGTCAACGCTTCAGGATCGGCGGGCAGCATATGCCCTCTACGCACACAGGCCGCAGCCGCCCCCAAGTGGCCGGTCACATAAACGCCTTGGCCCACACTGCCGTTCGAGCGCATCAGCATCTGTCTTGAATCGACCTCACCATGCACACTGACCGCAATGTTCAGGGGGCCTCGCGTGAGGTTTCCACCGCAGACATAGACCCCTAGCTGGCGCGCCGCCTGAGCCATACCACGGGCTAACGACACCACCCAAGCCGCACCTGGGGCGATCTGCGAATCGTCGATAGAGAGAGAGACTAAACAATAGCGTGGTAATGCGCCCATCGCGGCCAGATCAGAGAAAGACACCATCAATGCACGATACCCAATCAGCTCAGCTGGTGCTGCAGCGGGAAAATGCACGTTAGGCAACAAGGTATCGATGGACGCAACTTGGGCTAGCCCATCTGTTGGCAAAATAACCGCCGCATCATCACCGGGGCCGACGGCGATCCAGTCTCCTAGTGAACGATCACCTAAACCTTCAACAATGGCCTCTATCAACCCAAACTCATCGCGCATGGCACTAGCCGCCTTGATTCGCGGCCACTTCTAAACTGCGCACATCCTGAGCCAAGCGATCTAGAACACCGTTAACATATTTGTGCGCGTCTTGGGCGCCAAAGGTTTTGGTTAACTCAACATATTCGTTGATCACCACGGAGTAGGGCACATCAATCCGATGATTTAATTCCGTCGCTGCCAATCGCAAGATGCCGCGCTCGACGACATCCAACCGCTCGCCTGCGCGATCCAACAACGGCGCCAATTGCGCATCTAGCTCGTCCACGTGTCTCACCATTAGCGCCAGAATCTTGGCAAAAAATTCAGCGTCGGCTTTATCCAGCGCCTTTTCGCCAAATTCTTGGCGCAACTGCAGCACCTCGGTTTGGCTGACCTGCCATTGGTAAGCTGCCTGAACCAGCGCACGCCGCGCTTTGCGACGCGCCCACATGTTGGTTTTATTTTTCGGCGCTGTTCTTTGCTGTGACATGTGCTTCCTGAAAGGAGTTAGCGTTCGTTTGTTTTGATAACTGGATGCAAACGCAACTGCAAATCGTCACCAACGATTTTGTGATCTACTATCACCGCAGTCTCAGAGCTTGCCAGTTCCGTTATCGTAAATTCGGCGAGTGAGAGGCTACCACTGCCTAGAACCTTCGGGGCAACGAAACAAATCCATTCGTCCCATAAGGGCGTATCTTGGTTGGCGTTCAAGAAGCTGCCAAGCACTTTGGGGCCAGCTTCTACCAAGACATTGTTGCACCCGCGGGCTGCCAGCGCCTCGAGAATTACCGTTAGGTTGCGTGTGCCATCCGGCAATGCCAGGTACTCGACCTCACCACGTGTCGGCGACGAATAAACAGCGTCTGCCCCTGAACCGTGAACGACTAACGTGCGCTCGGAAAAAATCTGACGATCCGTCGGCGCTCTGAGATTATGGTCTAAGACCACGCGCAAAGGCTGTTTGAGATTACCCTGCAACAGAGCCTCATCACGCACTGTGAGCTGAGGATTGTCGGCGATCACCGTGCCAACACCTGTAATCACTGCATCACTCAGCGCTCGAAGACGCTGAACCTCTGCTCGCGCGGGCGCACCTGTAATCCACTGACTCTCACCAGAAGATAGAGCCACCGCCCCGTCTAGACTGCTTGCAGATTTCAGCACAACCCTCGGTCGCTTGCGCACAATACGCGACTTGAACCCAGCGATCATGTCGTGTGCCTCCGGCAAATCTAGTATTTCGACGTCGATACCAGCATCACGCAGCATCTGACTGCCCTTACCGGCCACTTGCGGGTGCGGGTCTTGAACTCCCACGACGACTCTGCCAACCCCCGCATCGATCAACGTTTGTGCACAAGCTGGCGTGCGGCCAACAAAAGCGCAGGGCTCTAAACTGACATAGACCGTGGCTCTCGCGACATCAGAACCGGCGTCCGCAATGGCATTGACCTCAGCATGCCCTTCCCCAGCAACTCGGTGGTAGCCACGACCCAGTACCTGACCATCACGCGCAATAATGCAGCCTACGGGAGGATTTGGCGCACAGCTGTGACGGCCCCGAGCGGCGAGTTCTAAGGTCGCCTGAATATAAAGATGGTCTGATTGAAGAGTCACAGGGGTGCCGGCTCAGCTCAGCAACTTGCGGCTAGTAGCCAGCTTGTTAATTTCCGCCGCAAACTCACTGACGTCCTGAAAGTCACGATACACCGAAGCAAAACGAACGTACGCGACGGGGTCTAACGCGCGCAGTTCTATCATCACCGCCTCACCGACCTGCAGCGCCGGTAACTCTCGCTCGCCAGTAGACCGTAGCTTATGTTTGATGTGATTTACCGATGTCTCGATCTGGTCAACGCTTACAGGCCTTTTTTCCAGCGCCTTAGCAAGACCATAGCGCAGCTTTTCTTCGTCAAAGGGCTCCCTTCGACCGTCGCGTTTGATCAAATGAGGCATCACAAGTTCAGCGGTTTCAAACGTCGTAAATCGCTCACCACAGCTTAAGCACTCTCGACGACGACGCACAGAATCCCCTTCGGCAACCAACCGTGAGTCGATCACCTTCGTATCAAGATCGCTGCAGAAAGGACAATGCATGTTGCTGTCTCCTTGCAGACAAGGTTATCGCACCCGTCTGCGGCACGTTTAAGCGCCTTTAGGATACACCGGGAAGCGCGAACAAAGCTCAAGCACTTGGGCCTGCACTGCCTTATTAGTTGCTTCATTTTCAATGTCGTCAAGGATGTCGGCGATCCAGCCTGCGAGAAGCAGACACTCGGCTTCTTTGAATCCTCTTCGGGTTACCGCTGGCGAGCCGATACGTATGCCGCTCGTAACAAAGGGTGAGCGGGGATCATTGGGCACCGCGTTTTTGTTCACCGTAATATTAGCAGCGCCCAATGCCGCGTCGGCCGCTTTGCCTGTGATGTCTTTATCCACTAGATCGAGCAACAGCAAATGATTATCCGTGCCACCAGAAACGATTGAATATCCTCGGTCCATCAGACCTTGTGCAATCGCGCGAGCATTTGCCAATGTCTGTACTTGGTATTCCTTAAACTGGGCACCCATGGCCTCTTTGAAGGCTACTGCTTTTGCAGCAATAACATGCATCAGTGGTCCACCTTGGCTGCCGGGGAAGAGCGCGGAATTAAGCTTCTTCTCCACTTCGGGGTTTGATCGAGCCAAAATGATGCCGCCACGAGGGCCACAGAGGGTCTTGTGTGTTGTCGAGGTCACGACATCCGCATACGGAACGGGATTAGGGTATTCATCAGCGGCCACTAAACCTGCTACATGAGCCATGTCGACCAACAGGTAGGCGCCAACCGAGTCAGCAATCTCGCGAAACTTCTGCCAATCTAAACGACGTGAATAAGCAGAAAATCCTGCCACGATCATTTTTGGTTGGTGTTCTTGGGCGAGCCGTGCAATGTCGTCGTAGTTTACTTCACCCGTTTCAACGTTAATGCCGTATTGCACTGGATTGTAAAGCTTCCCGGAAAAATTTACGCTGGCGCCGTGGGTTAGATGACCACCATCCGCAAGGCTCATCCCTAACACAGTATCACCGCCTTCAAGCAAAGCCAGATAGACCGCCGCGTTTGCTTGAGAGCCTGAATGCGGTTGCACGTTGGCATAGTCCGCACCAAAGAGCGCTTTGGCGCGCTCGATGGCCAGCACTTCGGCTTTGTCGACGTATTCACAGCCACCGTAATAGCGCTTACCCGGGTAACCTTCCGCATACTTGTTGGTCAATACGCTACCCTGAGCTTCCATAGAACGCGGGCTAGCGTAGTTCTCGGAGGCTATCAGTTCGATGTGTTCCTCTTGGCGGCGCGTTTCTGCACTGATGACTTCCGCAAGCTCTGCATCGAATTCAGCAATGGTCTCGGTTCCTGCAAACATAGGGCTCTTACCTGCAATTTTTTGATGGGACGTCGCCCAGCGCAGTATAAACCAAGACTGGATTTAGGCGACCTGAAAGAACTGCGACTTTTGCTAAAACTCACCTCATATCAGCTTTTTGGCGCACCCTATACAGTCGTTCATCAGCCTTTTTCTATCGAGTCTTCACACAATTGCCGCTTGGCACCGTATAATCTCGCGCTTTTGCAGTCAGGAAAACTTATGGCTCAGTACGTTTACACAATGCAGGGCGTGACCAAGACCGTCCCGCCGCAGCGCACTATTTTGCAAAACATCAACCTATCCTTTTTTCCGGGTGCAAAAATAGGCGTTTTAGGTTTAAACGGCTCAGGTAAATCCAGTCTCTTGCGCATTATGGCGGGTCAGGACACCGAAATAGACGGCGAGGCGCGGGCGCAGAAAGACATTCGGGTAGGTTATTTGCCACAGGAACCGGCGCTAGATGACGACCTTGATGTTCGAGGCAACGTTGAGCTTGGCGTGGCCGAGATTATGTCTATTCTGAATGAGTACAACGATATCTCCGAGCGTTTTGCAGAACCTATGGACGACGATGAGATGACTCGCCTGCTTGAACGACAGGGTGATCTTGCAACCCAAATCGATGCAGTAGACGGCTGGGAAATCGACCGGACGCTAGATATCGCAGCTGACGCTCTGCGCCTGCCCGCTTGGGACGTTCCCGTGAACAGCTTGTCAGGCGGGGAACGTCGTCGGGTGGCGCTATGCGCGCTACTGCTGTCCAAGCCCGACATGCTGTTGCTAGACGAACCTACCAACCACCTCGATGCCGAGAGCGTTTCTTGGTTGGAACGCTTTCTTGACGAATATCCAGGAACTGTTGTGGCAGTCACCCACGATCGCTACTTTCTCGATAACGTTGCCAGTTGGATCCTCGAGCTTGACCGTGGCCGGGGGCTACCTTACGAAGGCAATTACTCCACTTGGCTGGAGGCCAAAGAGAAACGGCTTGAACAAGAAGCTTCCACGGACGAAGCGCGTCAACGGACGATCAAATCAGAACTGGAGTGGGTGCGCTCGAACCCGAAGGCGCGGCAGGCAAAAAGCAAATCTCGCATGGCACGCTTCGACGAGCTGGTTGCTGAGGAAAGCGAGGTTCGACGCGAAACCACCGAGCTGTTTATTCCCACCGGCGAACGCCTTGGCGAGAAAGTCATTGAGATAAACAATCTTTCCAAAGGGTTTGGGGAGCGGCTATTGATAGACGACTTCAGTGCGATCATCCCGCGCGGAGCGATCGTAGGTATTATTGGCGGCAATGGAGCCGGTAAATCTACCTTCTTCAAGATGCTGACCGGGCAGGAGACACCTGACAGCGGCTCTATCGATAAAGGTTCAACCGTCGATTTAGCCTATGTCGACCAAAGCCGAGACACCCTCGCCGATGACAAGACGGTCTGGGAAGAAGTATCTGATGGTCTCGACATTATGCGCATCGGTAAGCATGAGATCGCCAGCCGTCAGTATTGTGGGCGCTTTAACTTCAAAGGCACTGATCAACAGAAATTTGTTGGCACTCTGTCAGGCGGCGAGCGCAATCGAGTGCATCTGGCCAAACTGCTTCGGCGAGGCGCGAACGTGCTGTTGTTGGACGAGCCGACTAACGATCTAGACGTGGAAACCCTTCGAGCCTTAGAAGAAGCACTGCTCAGCTATGCGGGCACGGCGCTGGTGATTTCACACGACCGCTGGTTTTTAGATCGCATTGCCACACATATCATTGCTTTTACTGGCGATAGCGACGTAACGTTTTTCGAGGGCAACTACACTGAGTATGAGGCGGATCGCAAGAGGCGTTTAGGTGATGCTCAACCGACACGGGTTCAGTACAAACCGATTCATCGCTGATACAGAAACATACTAGAGCGATTGCAGCACCTCGAGGGCAGCGGACAGTGTCTTCACTCCGTGCACCCGCATATTGCCAACCGTTGCTTTCGGGCGGTTGGCGAACGGGACTATCGCGTACTTAAAGCCATGCTTGGAAGCCTCACGCAGCCGTTCTTGACCGTTAGCGACTGGCCTAAGCTCGCCGGTTAAACCCAGCTCGCCAAACACGATAAGTTCCCGAGATAACACCCGATCACGAAAAGAACCCAACACCGCGAGCAGTAACGCAAGGTCAGCGCCGGTTTCGGTGATCCTAACGCCACCGACCACGTTGGCAAAAACATCTTGGTCACCAAGAGCGATGCCGCAGTGTCGATGCAGAACCGCCAAATGCATAGCCAACCGCTGCTGATCGAGACCTACTGCCACCCGCTTGGGATGACCGCCCGCCACGTCATCGACTAAAGCCTGAAGCTCTACCAGTAGTGGGCGAGTACCTTCCCAGGTAACCGTGGCAATACTGCCCGGTGAGTCGACGTCACCACGCTGCAAAAAAATTGCAGACGGATTGGCAACCTCTTTCATTCCTAGGTCAGTCATCGCAAAAATGCCAAGCTCATTCACTGCGCCGAAGCGATTCTTATGGCCGCGCAAAGTGCGGTACCGACTGCCGGCGGGGCTATCCAGCATCATGAAACAATCGATCATATGCTCTAGCACTTTAGGGCCCGCGATACCGCCTTCTTTCGTAATATGTCCGACCAATACGATGACGATGTCATGCTGTTTGGCGAGGCGAGTAAAAAATGAAGCGGTTTCCCGCACCTGAGCAACGGAGCCCGGCGTAGAATCTAAAGACTCCATTTGCATTACCTGGATGGAATCTAACACGACGATTTTAGGCCGCTGAGTTTCGACCAGCTTGGCGATTACTTCTGCCCGGGTCTCTGCGGCCACTGTCAGACCGTCCATAGGTAGCTGCAGCCTTTGTGCTCGCAACGCCAATTGTTGCAACGATTCTTCACCAGTGACGTAGAGCACACCCTGCGTCTGCGCAAGCGTCGTTGATGCCTGTAAAAGCAGCGTGCTCTTACCGGCGCCGGGATCGCCACCAATCAGCACCACTGAACCCGGCACAAAACCTCCACCCAATACGCGATCAAGTTCGGCAAAGCCGGTGCCTATGCGTTCGGATTCAACTGCCTCTATATCACTGAGTTTTTTTGCCTCGGCGGTAACTCCCGCATAGCCGACGCTCGCAGACGACACCGGCGTGATGTTGACCCGACTCAACGTATTCCACGCGCCACAGGCACTACATTGTCCTTGCCACTTGCCATGCTCGGCACCGCAATCGTCGCAGACATAGGCTGACTTGATTTTTGACTTCGCCATCGAGGGAAGCTACCGAGCCTTAATGCACAAAGTCGTTGTACATCTCATGGGCAAGGTCTTCAAACTTGGTGAGATTACCGGTGAACTTGAGCTTTACCTTGCCAATAGGACCATTACGCTGCTTGCCTATGATGATCTCAGCAATGCCTAAATCTTCGGTATTTTCGTTATACACTTCATCCCGATAGATGAACAAAATGACGTCGGCGTCTTGCTCAATTGCCCCGGATTCTCGCAAGTCGCTGTTCATTGGGCGTTTATCAGGGCGCGATTCGAGCTGCCGGTTGAGCTGAGAAAGCGCCACTACCGGACACTTCATTTCTTTCGCCAGAGCTTTCAGTGCACGAGAAATTTCGGATATTTCCGTTGCCCGATTTTCACTGTCCTTAGCTGTGCGCATGAGCTGCAGGTAATCCACCATAATCATATTGAGGTCACCAGCCTCACGCGCCACTCGTCGGGCTCGAGAGCGCACCTCGCCGGGCGTCAACGCAGCTGTATCATCGATGTACAGCCTCTTATCTTTGAGTTGGCTAACCGCGCTGGCGAAGCGCGTCCAATCCTCGTCTTTCAAATCGCCTGTCCGCAGACGTGTCTGATCAATGCGCCCCAAACTAGACAGCATACGCATGACAATCTGCTCAGCAGGCATTTCCATACTAAAAACCAAAACCGCACCACCAGTCATCACAGCATGCTCAACCATGTTCACGGCAAAAGCTGTCTTACCCATCGAAGGACGCGCAGCTACGATCACTAAATCAGACTTTTGCCACCCTGTGGTCATACGATCCAGATCTGCAAAACCTGAGGCCTCGCCGGTTAGCGCATTTTTGTTTTCGCGCAGAAATTCCACTCTTTCCACTGCTTTAGTCAAAAGCGGACCAACTTTCTCCGGTCCGCTATCTTTCAGACGGTTCTCAGCAATCTGAAAAACTGATTGCTCCGCCAGTTCCAGCAGGGTGTTCGTATCACGCCCGTCTGGCGTAAATGCCGAATCTGCGATCTGGTTCGCTGCACCAATGAGTTGGCGCAGTACCGAGCTTTCGCGCACGATTTTCCCATAGGCCAGAACATTGCTGGCTCCGGGCGTAGATTCCGTCAGCTCAGCCAGATAGCTAATACCACCGGCTTTCTCCAGCAGGCCTCTCGACGAAAGACGCTCGGAAACCGTCACTGCGTCAAGAGGTGCATCATCCGACGCCAATTCGTTCATCGCATCAAATATGATTTGATGTTGTGTACGGTAGAAATCAGACGCCGCCACGATTTCTATGAGGTCAAACCAAGCTTGATCGTTCAACATCAGTCCACCCAGCACAGACTGCTCTGCCTCTATGGAATGGGGAGGTACTTTGAGCGCGGTAACAGGACTGTTGTCGGGTAGATATTCAGACATGGTGATGTTTGTTGGATCTGGGTGGACGACTGAGGCCTTGGAAGATTCCTCCTATCCACTGTGGATTGCAAGGGTTCGTGTGTTTTAACTGAACCAGCGCTGCCTGCATTGGCTGTTGCCGCCTAACGCTCCATGAAGAACCAAAAAAAAGCGGGCTAACGCCCGCTCTTCCCTAGATTGATCAGCATCCTAGACGCCAACGCTACTCACTCTTCTACCACGGCGACTTTGATGTTCACCGTTACATCTGAATGCAACTGCAATGCGATATCAAATTCACCCAGCGCTCGAATCGCGCCTTCTGGCATTCGAACTTCGGCACGTTCTACTTCATGACCTTCTGCGACCAGCGCATCAGCGATATTCTGAGTACCCACCGAGCCATACAGCCGGCCTTCTTCGCCGGCTTTCATCATGATAGTGACGATATGCTCTTGCAGTTTTTCCGCTCGGCTTTGTGCTACCGCCAGCTTCTCGTTTGCATTTTTCTCAAGATCTGCGCGGCGAGCCTCAAACACCTCACGATTTGCCGCATTAGCTTGAACCGCTTTTTGCTGGGGGATTAAAAAGTTGCGGGCAAAACCGGGTTTCACTGACACCTCGTCACCTAAGTCACCCAGATTATTCAGCCGTTCCAATAAAATTACGTTCATGGTTATACCTCCGCGCTATTTATGTTGGTCGGTATAAGGAATCAGCGCCAAGTAACGAGCACGTTTCACTTGCTTCGCCAAATTACGCTGAAATCGTGCAGATGCGCCAGTGATTCGGCTGGGCACGATCTTGCCTGTTTCGCCAACGAACTGGCGCAATGAGTCCAGATCTTTATAGTCTACCTCGAGGTCTTTGAACTGAACCTGCGGTCTTCTTCCACCTCTCATTATGCGTTCTCCTCTGTAGATTCTGGCTCTTCGGCAGCTGCCTCCCCTTCCTGCGGTGCTTCGGGCGCAGGCTCAGCAGCAGCTCGAGACGCGGACTCTTCCTGTCTACGTCGGTCGCGCTCGCGATCTTTTTCCTGCTCTCGCAATTCCTCTTCGTAGAGCTTGGAATTGCCTGTTTCAGCAGCGTCCCGGCGAATGATGAGGTTGCGGATAACAGCGTCGTTGAAACGAAACGCACTTTCGAGTTCTTCAATGGTTTCTTGGCCCACTTCAACATTCATTAGGATGTAATGGGCTTTGTGAATTTTGGCGATCGGGTATGCCAGCTGGCGACGGCCCCAGTCTTCAGTGCGATGCACCACGCCGTTACCGCGTTCTATGACGCCTTGATAGCGTTCGATCATGCCAGGCACTTGATCGCTTTGATCGGGGTGCACTAAAAATACAATTTCATAATGTCGCATTGCGCTTCCTTACGGTTAACGCCCCCAGCGTTCAGCGCTGTGGAGCAAGGATGTTGCTGGGCTATAGACCAGGCCGCCAATGTTTAGCGGACTAGCATTTTAGGGGGCTGGCGTTGTCAGCGCAACCAACAAAATTTTGAAGCCATAGGGCCAAATCCCGACCGGACCTACTGACGTTGTCTAACCACCTCGAAGAGAAAAATACCTGTAGCTACACTCACATTGAGGCTTTCGACCCTGCCCAGCATAGGAATGCTCACCAGTTTGTCGCACAGGCTACGCGTCAAACGCCGCAGCCCACGACCTTCGCTACCCATCACCAGCGCCGTAGCCGCAGCGCTGTCGAGTGATCCCCACACTTGGTCGCCATCGGCATCGGCGCCGTAGAGCCAGACACCTTGCTCTTTTAACCAGGTCAACGTGCGAGCTAGATTCGTCACTTGAACGATAAACAGGTCTTCGGCGCCGCCCTGAGCTGTTTTTAGGGCCACAGCACTCAAAGGCGCACTATTGCGCTTGGGCACGATCACCACATCTACCCCTGCCGCGTTTGCAGTTCGCAAACACGCCCCAAAGTTGCGCGGATCAGTAATGCTGTCGAGAACCAATACCAAAGGAACTGGCCCTAGCTCCGCCCAACGCTGCTGCAGATCCTGTTCGCTCGCCAACGTACGAGTGTGGCATTCGAGCAAAACCCCCTGATGTGCGCCCTCAATCGCCCGGCGTTTGAACCAGGCTTCCTCCACTACTTGATATCGAACACCGCTGTCTTTGGCCATTCCGATTAGCTCGTTGTATCGCGCGTCTCGGCGGCCCTTCATCAAATACAGTGCGCGGGCCAAGTTCGGCGTGTCCCGAAGTGCAGCCCGCACAGCCTGTATGCCGATAATTTCATCCATCACTCTTGCTCTTACGCCGCTTTACGCCCTTGGGGGTCGTTTGTTTTTTCCTTTTTTGTTTGCTGACCTTCTGACTTTGTTGGGTTTGCTTCTCGCTGGTCGCTTTTTTTGCTTGAGGTGCAGCGCGCTGCTTCCCTGATTTTTTTAATGGCGCCACCAGTTGCAGCTCAATTTTTCCTTGGGGTGGATCTACATTGGCTATGCTAACCATTAGCGATTCGCCCAGGGTAAACCTCTTGCCGCTGCGGTCACCGATGAGACTCTGCTTTTTCGCGTCATACCGAAAGTAATCGTGGCCGAGATCAGATATGTGCAGTAGGCCCTGCACAAAAAAGCCGTCGAGATCGACAAACAAGCCAAATTCAGTGACTCCTGCAACGGTGCCCGGCAGCTGTTCTCCAAGGTGCTGTTTAACCAGATCACACTTTAGCCAGGCTTCAACAGTCCAGCCCGCCGACTCTGCTCGACGCTCATTCGTTGAACAATGCTCACCTAGATCGATGAGTTGCTCTGTAGATGGCACCCATTCACCCCGAGTGGTCTTTCCTTGCACGATGGATTTGATTGCGCGATGCACGAGCAGATCAGGGTACCGGCGGATTGGGCTGGTAAAATGCATATACCGTTCTAACCCCAAGCCGAAGTGCCCAGCGTTGCTTGGACCGTAGACTGCTTGTTTCATACTTCGCAATACCAGCTGCTGATACAGCCAGCCCTGATGCTTACTAGCGATGTCACGAAGCAGGGTCTGATACGTTTTAGAGCTGGGCACACCCTCCGGTAAGCGCAACCCGACGGCCAACAGGTCTTCGCGCAATGTCTCTAGCTTGAGCGCGTCAGGGGCTTCATGCACTCGATACAGCGAATGACTGTCGCTGGCCTCTATAAACGCCGCCGCGCAAACGTTCGCGTTGATCATTGCTTCTTCGATGATCATGTGAGCTTGCAGTCGCGACACTGGTTGCACGCCAGTTACATGGCCCTGTTCAATGTCAATGACCCCTTCTCGACTATCGAAATCCAATCCACCACGCGTATCCTTCGCCTCGCGAAAAGCCGCATATACTTGGGCTAAAGCGGCAACCGACTTGTTGACCTTAGCCCGATCTCCATCCGAGCAGGGTAAGGGGGTTTTATTATCTAAGTGCGCCTGAACTTCCTCATAGGTGAGACGACCATGGGAGCGAATTAAGGCTTCGTAAAAAGCATAGGAGCGCACGATCCCCTTGCGAGATACCTGCATATCGCAAACCAGAGCCAATCGAGGGACGTTGGGCTTCAGCGAGCATAACTCGTTAGATATGGCTTCGGGCAGCATCGGTACGACGTGGCCGGGCAAATACACCGACGTTGTGCGTATAGACGCTTCGGCGTCCAGCGCAGATCGCGGTTTAACATAATTTGCAACATCTGCAATGGCCACTATTAAACGCCAGCCTTTCTGGCCACCCAATGGTTGAGCATAAACCGCATCATCGAAGTCTTTGGCAGTGACACCATCAATCGTGACTAAAGGCAAATGGCTGATATCTTCCCGAGCTTGATGCTGGGTAGCATCAACGTTGGAAGGCAATCTTTGAACTGCCCGGATTACCGCTTCAGGCCAATGCCTTGGGATGTCTAAACTCTCAAGGGTAGCCTCGATGGCTTGGGCTACCACTGAAGCGTTAGGCATCACCGCTAAAATGCGCCCGATGGGGCCGTGCCGATCTTGATCCACAATTTTCACGCGGACAGCATCGCCGAGGGTTGCACCACCCTTTCCTTCCGGGAGCCCAACACGCCCTTCAAAACTTCGAGCGATAGGTTCAACAACCCAATCTGGGCCACGCTGCTTCAAGATACCGACCACGGGCCGGTTGCTGCGCTCACTCACAGAAACTATCTGCGCTGCCTGCCCATTTGCCGTTTCAATTGCTCGGTACAAAACGCGGTCGCCGAGCCGTACGGATGGTGTTTTCTGCTGACGGTCTTGTGGTCTTGCGATGGGTAAACCACCCAGGGTCAGTTTACCCGCATACCCCTGCACCTCAGCACTCAGAGGCTCTACCGCCAGGGGTTCAACAGGTCGCTTGGTTTTGGCCTCCTCATCCAGATCCGCGGCGCCTAACAAATAGTGGCGCCCTTCAAGCTCTTTGACCTCCCCCTGTCTCACCAAACCTTTTAAGAGCTGGCGTATTCGTTTGATTTCATGGGGTGCTTTAACGCCAAGGGTCTCAGTTATCGATTTCCAAGAACGCGGTTGGTTGTCTGAAAGCATGGCCAGCAGGGTGCGCGCATTGAATCGAACCGCTTTGAGGGATGACGTAGATGGCGGCTTCCCGCCCTTGGGTTTCGTCAAGATTGACACCTTGCGTTTGAGTTAAGTAAAGTCCGCGACCCTATCGGACCACGCATGCCCAGGTGGTGAAATTGGTAGACACGCTAGCTTCAGGTGCTAGTGGGGGCAAC
>CAJWZG010000016.1 GCA_913049565.1 uncultured Gammaproteobacteria bacterium | reverse complement strand
CAACAAACCTGAAAAAACCGTCCATATACGGGTTCGATTCCAGAAGAAAAATACAACGGCACCGGTTTCAAAAACCAGAGTGATGATCGCGAGCAGTGCCCACAGCGGCATTGGTAAATCATTGACTGCCCACGCTGAGATTAGATTTTTATAGTGCCCCTGAGATTGAGTCCACACAATGTTGAGGCGCACAATTGTGCTGTCACTCAACCAATCTCCATTCATCTTGCACAATCCCGACGCCGTATATTGAATGGTTAGGGTCAGCTGAATGATTCGTACAATCCATCCCGAAACCACCTCTTTTGACTTCCCTGCAGCATCGATGACTTTCGTTGAAAATGGCTGTACTCCCAGCATAAAGAAATAAACGATGAGCATGCGATTGATGGTGAAGGCCGAAGGCTGATCCATGGCTTGCACATACACGGCCAGCGCAAAGAACACCCAGTTGAGGACTCGGCGTCCATACCCCATCAGGTACACTCCAGACAAAAGATAGAACGTCGTCACAATAGGTGCAAACCACTCAGACGTGGGTCTCGGAGGTGGTGGTAAGTAGTGAGATGACGTCGCGGCAGCACTGGCGTGAAAGCCCAAGTCTCCAACCCACCACTCCATCTGCATCATGTATCCACCAAAGTAATACACCATCGTCAAGCACATCAGCACTTCATAGATGCGAATGTATTGAATGTGAAACGGCTTGAACCACCAATCCAACACCTTATCTATGATCGATTTACTGGTCATGTTTGATCCGAACCGTCAATAAGAGGTCTTGTTTCTTTTGTGGGATGTCAGACAACGGTGGTCTAGACCAGCGCTCTCGTTTCATACAATGTTCTTCTCCGGTCTTGTGACGCACCCTTTTAAATCGCACTTCTTGTACTGCGGGGTCCTCTGGCTTGAGTGTCGCCCATCGTTCAGCGATAAAGTGTGCCATCTCCTGCAAACGCAACTTGTTCTTACCATAGACTTCACCCCGACTATTTTTATAGCGAGAAGCGCCAACAATTCGATTGAATCGCGTTCGATACCCAAAAATATCCAAATCGAAAAACCCTTCAAGTGGCCCTTCTTTCCATCTGAGTTGTCCCGCCAGCCTCACTTCATAATGAGCGGTATCCCAGGTTCTAGAGGCATGAGTAAACAAGCACGATATCCGATACTGATTCCGTAGTGGGGCCGGTATATGGTACATCTTTGCTTGTACAGCCCCTGTCAGACTCATTGGTACGATAAACAGCACCAAAAATACCATCGTCATGACAAGTCCATACAAAGAGATGTGTCGCTCCTCTGTAACTGTCCGTAAATAAGGAGATACCAGATAAAAGATGCTCCCAACAAGCACACTTAGTCCAATCATCCATGTGAGAAGTTCATCCGCCTTCACCTTATTGCTGCCCTGTTGAAGCAACCATCCCATCGCTGCACCAAGCAACATCCCTATCAGAACATCTTGCAGTCTTCGTTTGGGATCTGAGTCTATCTCCATCGGATCTGTATTCTCGCGCATATCGTCCTTACTGTACTTCCTTCTCGTTCAAACTAACCAACGCAGGTTTCAAATGCCAACGGTACCAATCGAGCAAACGTATGATCAACAAAATATTCAATCACACCACGGTCCATAGATGTCCGAATGCTCTTGCATCATCGGTATAAAAGGACTACTAATTAGATACTGAACCCTTTTGGAAGTGCACCATGAGTTACGTCGCTATTGCTCGAAGATATAGACCCAATTCTTTTCATGAGATGGCGGGACAAACCCATGTCACACAAACCTTGAAAAATGCGATTTCTCGTGATCGTGTGCATCACGCCTATCTCTTTTCAGGACCGCGTGGTGTTGGAAAGACAACCACTGCAAGAGCGTTGGCCCGAGCGCTTAATTGTGCAGAAGGCCCCACTCCAGAACCTTGTGGTGCCTGTATATACTGCGAAGAAATCTTAAGTGGTAGCTCCAGTGCCGTCACCGAAATCGATGGAGCGTCCAACAACAAAGTAGACAACGCACGGATGCTGCAAGAAGATTTGCAATACATTCCAAATGGACGGGTTAAAGTCATCATCATTGACGAAGTTCACATGCTGAGTAAAGCCGCTTTCAATGCGCTTCTCAAGACATTGGAAGAGCCGCCTCCCCACGTCAAATTCATCTTTGCAACAACCGAGCCAAACGCTTTACCAGACACGATTTTATCGCGTTGTCAACGCTTTGAGTTCAAACGAATTCCAATGAGCACAGTGGTTGGACACCTCAAGTACATCTGCAAAGAAGAAGGCATCCAGATTGATGATGGCGGACTGAGACTGATTGCCAGAGCCGGTGAAGGTTCCATGAGAGACTCTCAAAGTCTCCTTGATCAAGTTATCTCTTTCGCTGGCAAGGACATCACTACTGCTCAGGTGGCATCGGCACTCGGACTAGTCGATCGAGAATTACTCTACAGTATGCTCAAAGGGATGGTACTCCACGACGCAGGAATTTGTTTGGACGCCATCAATCAAGTTTACGACTCGGGATATGATCTCACTGAATTTGTCTCTGAGATGCTAGAACTGCTGCGAAATGCCACCTTAGTTGTCTTGTCAAAAGAGTCGTTTAAGTTTGTTGATATTCCAGAAGATGAGCTGAAGGAACTAGAATCTTTAGCGAAAAAAACAACTTCGGATGTATTCACACGGTCTTTTCAGGTGATGCTCGATGTTCATGAACAGGTGAGTCGTTCACCTAGACCCAAGCTCATTTTGGAAATGGCCGTCGCCAAACTAATCGCCATTCGCCCTGCTCACAGCATCGACGATTTGGTATCCAAAATCACCAAAATGCAAGGCGGTGGATCCCCTCGTAAAAAGTCAACTTCGAGTCGCTCTGTCGATTCAGATGACGATGGGCAAGCTCAGGTACAGCCTCCACGTTCTGGATTTCTGCCAACCTCTAAGCCGAAGGAAGAACAGCAACCGAAACCCAATCGCCCCAGTACTGGATTCCTCTCTAAAACAGACACAAACAGTCAAAACCTGAGGAAGAAATGGACCGCACCATCAAATTCCGCACCGGTAAAGAGTGAACGTAAGCGCCCCACATTCAAGCCCGGAAAAGACGTTTCCTCAACCAAAGAATCCCCACCACCCACCATCAACAAGGTACCTCCTAAACCTAAGGTGGAGGATCCTCGCGATGCCTTTTGGATGTTTGTCCACCACATGCGAACAAAGGGCAAAGTCGAGCACACGGTCGTTGAACAAATTGCCTTTGTAAAAGTCGAGGGCTCTCGCGTTCAATTTGTTACACCGAACGAATTCAACGTGGGTAGAATGACTCGAATTCGAGACGACGTCTTTTGGCAGGATGCACTCGCACACCATTTCTCAGTTCGAAATTTCCACATCCGGATACGAAAAAAATCTGAGACAATGGAAACTCCCACAGAACGACAGGAGCGATTGGATGCCGATAAGAAAAGGCGCTTGCAGAATCTATTTGAGAAGGATGTACTGTTCAAAACGTTGCACAAGCATTTTGAACCCACGATCCAGAACATCACGCTTACAGAACCAGCCGTGCTTCACCCAAAATTGAGGGGACAGAAATGAGACCACCAAGAGGAACCTATTTCGTCATTGACATCGAATGCAATGGCCCCGTGCCTGGTTTATACGATATGGTTTCATTGGGGGCCGTCTGTGTACACAACCATGATGGTCGTGCGGTATCCGGAGAAAGTCTGTATCTGGAAATGCGGCCACAAGCGCCCCGATTTGACAGCAAAGCGGCTGCAATCCATGGACTGGACCAAAATCGACTTCATAGAGAAGGGCTCCCTAGAGCCGAGGCCTGCAGACGACTTGCCGCTTGGGTTAAAAAACAGTGTGACCCACACACCCAAGCTGTCTTCGTAGGACACAATGCTCCATTTGATTGGTCCTTTGTCAATTATGCCTTCGTTGCAGAGAACATCCAAAATCCATTCGGGTACAAAGCCCTCGATACACGTGCTTTGGCAATGGGTGTTTTGGGAACGCACTGGCTTGAAGCCAGTAAAGAAAAGATTCAAGGTCCCTTAAATTTGCCCCCCGAAGACAAGCATACAAAACATCGTGCAGATGCAGACGCCGCCTATCAAGCGAAAATTCTGATTGCCCTACTGAACCGGATCAGTGTTCAACCATAGATTATTCATCAGCCTATTCATCAAAAATTGATAACAGAAGCCCTTGATGGTCTGAATGCGGAATGCGAACTTGACGCACGGATATCTCCAATTCCGGATGGTGTAGAACGTGATCAATTCGAAAGACAGGTAGCTGAAGAAAATCCTTGGATTCTGCTGGCCATGTGGCTCCCACTAATCCTGTTCGTCTTTGAGCGTCTTGAAGCCCCAATTGACTCAGTCGCCTGTGAGCCCAAGATCCAGACACCGCATTGAAATCACCAGCAATAATGACTGCATCCGATTGATGACACCCTTCCCAATCCCTGAGCAATCGCCCAGAATCAACCACAGATTCTATATACTCGACATAGGGACGCATGCCACTTGCATCAATCGGGGTCGGTGGTGGAATGTGCACAGCGATCAAACAGACATCTTTTGGCAGTGGCATCACAACCAATGACATCGCCATTGAACTAGATCCTATTTGTGGAGACACCCATGCAGAGCACTCCTCCGAACAGAATACAGCACTGTGGTGGGACGGTTTCTTGACCACAGTATCAAAGTCATCTGCCACCCTCGTCATCCCACCAATTTCTTCTGCCCTCTTCTCTAGCAAGACCACTCGAGAAATACCTATCATGGACAAATATCCTTGCAGCATATCCTGCTCACCTGCGTAGGCGTTGACATTGGCAACGAGCACCTGCGTTCCAGTATGTTTTTGGGTCGGAGCAAACATCCCCATGCCCCAAGCGGTCCCCACCATCGATATCGCCAATGCACTCCATTTGAGTCCAGGTCCCAAGCGTCGCACAACAACCCAAGTCCACACAGGCCAAATGGAGGCACACCAGAGAGGTTGGACCAATAAAATTGTATGAATTGGATAGAGCCAAGGGTGCTCCCATGGCATCCACCAGCCAACTCCATACAGAAAAGTTGACAGAATGGGCAATAGAAACCAATTCTTTACCCACGTTGGAAGAAACTGGGTTAAAAAAGAGAAACCTTGAAGTTTGGAGCTTGTATGCATGATGATTCTCAGTCCTTAATGGCCAAAGCCCTTCGTAGAGAGCCTGTAACACGTCCACCAGTTTGGATGATGAGACAAGCCGGAAGATACTTACCTGAATACATGGAATTGCGAAGACAGTTCGGATTCTTAGAGCGCTGCTACAATCCAGAAATTGCAGCGGAAATCACCCTCCAACCACTTAGACGGTTTCCATTTGACGCCGGAATTTTATTCTCCGATATTTTACTGCCCCTTCACTCAATGGGAGCCGATCTGCATTTCCGCGAAGGCAAAGGTCCGCAAATTGACAACCCTGTACGCAGCGAAGAAGATGTGGCAGCACTAAAAGACTTCGAGCCTGAAAGAGATCTTCCATCGCCAATGCAAGCCATTCGTCTGTGCAGAGAGAGAACCGACAAACCGATCCTTGGATTTGCCGGCGCACCATTTACGCTAGCGTGCTACTTGATTGAAGGGGGTGGTTCAAAAGACTGGCACCAAACAAAACGATTCATGTGGTCTAAACCCGAGGCTTTTAAACTGCTGCTCGACAAGCTTGCTGTCGCCGTCGGCAAACATCTCCAAGCACAAATTAATGCAGGCGCACTGGCCGTTCAACTGTTTGACACGTGGGCAGGAGCACTCGGCCGAGATGACTACATTGAGTTTGCCCTCCCTGCCGTCCAAAAGGTATTCTCGATGGTCTCTGGAGCACCGACTCTCTACTTTTCTAGAGACAGCAATTGCTTCTTGGATTACTACCCTCAAGTCGGTGCTGACGCCTTCGCATTGGACTGGCGTGCGGACTGGGCACAAGCCAAACGAGTACTGGGTGATGTTCCTCTCCAAGGAAACTTGGATCCAATCGCACTCCAGGCACCCCCTTCAGTCATTCGCGATAAGGTGCATCAGATCCTTCGAGATGCTGGACCATTGGGGCACATCTTCAACTTAGGTCACGGATGCACTCCTCAAACACCGATCGAAGGTGTCCAAGCCGCTCTCGATGCCGTTCATGAATGGGACTGGAGTAAGGTTGGCTAAGGAAACGCCAAGAGTGTGGCTCTTACTTCCAGAACGTCCAACAACCGTGGAAGAAGAGGTCTCACTCCTTGAACAACAGTGGAAAAGCCAGCACTCGTGGTGGGTGTGGTGGCTATGGTGGTTCTTTTGTTGGCGAAATGGTGCCCACTTCAGGCGTCTCAGTACTTCTCTGCAAAGGACAGACCTACCCGTTGATGAACTCAATAGACTTCTGGGTGGGGACGCCAACTGTTCGATCTACACCTTAGCCGGTGACGCACTCGATCAGGCTGTACATCATCTGGCACCGAAAAGTATGGTACACCTCTTTCCCATCAGCACATTTCCATCTAAGTGGGAGATGAATCAACTACATAGACTCGAACGCACACTGCACGAAAAAGATCACTCTATTCATTGGATAGATCGACCAAGCAGATCCGAAGAATGGCTTGAAATGATCGCACAATGGATTCGATACAACGTCCTTACACAGTCCTCAGATGCCCCCGTTAACCACATTGTTCTCTTCATGAGACGGCACTTGGAGCATTGGAATGGACTTACAAACACAGCAGATAAACAGCGACACCTTCTAGAACAGGAGTTGTCTCGTCTCTTTCCGACCTGCACCGTTCAAGTACTACTCAATGCACACAGTGCAAAAGGAAACTTAGACAGTATCTCTAGCAGAGAGAGAATATTGTATGGGTTTATCGATTCAGTTGGATCTCAAGACGATATCTTACACCCTGATTTGACGAGCCCCAACCTGACACTTCTTCAGCCTCATCCGGAAAGCATCTCTTTATTGCGATTGCTTAGACAACACATCTGGGACTACACAGGACGTGCACCGTGAACCAAGTCGACCTGTGTGTCATTGGCGCCGGAATTTCTGGGTTGTCCCTGGCTGCATTTGCGAGTGAAAAACTATCGGTGTGCGTATTGGAACGAGAGTCAACCGTTGGTGGACTGTTGCAATCCCGCCAAATTGGAGAGGCCTTGTTTGATGAAGCGGCAAATGGCTGGCTTGACAGTGAACCTGCTGTAGATACTCTAATCGATCTCATCGGAGCACAGTCTGTTGTAACTCCAGCAAACACAGAACAGGCAACCCGCTATTTGGTCAATAATGGTTTACACGCTCTGTCTCCAAAGCTCCTGATGAAATCCACACCACTTCTCTCATTGTGGCAAAAATTTCGAATTGCAAGAGAACTTATCTGGACTCCCAGTCTTAAGGGAGAGCCTTCCATGTCGGATTTCATGGCAAAGCGCTTTGGAAAAGGAATCCTAGACAACTTTTTGGCACCTATGTGCGCTGGGATTTATGCCGACACTCCAGAGCACATGTCTGTACGAGCTGCTTTTCCCAACCTTTGGAAAATGGCCTCCAATGGCTCCATCCTCTGGCAGCTAATTCAACGACTGCGCGACAAAACCAGAACGCCTCCGCACCTCACTTCTATGCAGTTGGGGTCTCATCAATTGTGCCAAAAGATCGCCGAATTTCTAGCTGACAAAGGAATGTCTGTCCAAACGAATTCTCCTGCGACACACCTTGACTACAGCGCTGTAACAGGATGGCTGATTGACACTCCAAATGGACCGGTCCAAGCCAAAACGCTTGCCATAACCTGCCCTGCTAGTGCAGCGGCTCAATTGCTGAAACAGCTCCATCCTGCTGTCTCAAACGATCTACACAATATTGAATACTCTCCTGTTGCAGTGGTGATGCAAGCATTTGAACGATCTGATTTTACATCGCCTCCCATTGGGTTTGGAGCATTACAAAGTCGTTTTGAACAACAGTCTGGCTTACTGGGGATCTTGTTTACGTCTCATCTATATCCACATCGATGTCCAGCCAACCTAGTGATGACTCGAAGTCTTTTGGGAGGCTCCATCCTACCCGACATCGTTTTCGCTGATGACTCCGTTCTTGAAGCTGTCGCGCTCGAAGCACATCGCACGCTATTTGATAGTCCGAACTTACACCCTGCGGCCGTTCAGACCATACGCTGGAAGAATGCCATCCCAAGATATGGCGTTGGCCACTGGGCATTCCAAGAACGAATGCATCAATTCCATCACGCCAATTCATCCCTCCGCCTTTCTGGAAACCACCTCTTTGGTGTAGCGGTTAAAGACTGTATTCGAATCGGTCAGGAACACGCCAACCACTTCATCCACACCTTAACCCAACAAGTCTGATGCTCACCATTACCACAGTCCTCAATCGTACAGCCAAATTTCTCGCCGATCACGGTATTCAATCCTCAAAATATGAGGCTGAATTACTGATGGCGCAGGCTTTGGGTATGAAACGAATGGATCTCTATCTAAACTTTGACAAGCCCTTACAAGAAGCCGAGTTGCAAACATTGCGTCCCTTATTGAAAAGACGAGCGAATCGAGAGCCCATGGCTTGGGTCTTGGGAGAATGGGGGTTTCACAATTATGATTTCCTCGTCACACCGGGTGTTCTCTGTCCTCGGTCCGATACGGAGACACTGGTCAACGCTGCTCTTACATTAATTCCGAAAGAACCAATAGATGACAAACCATGGTTCATTGCCGACATCGGATGTGGCAGTGGATGTATCGGTATTACGATTGCCCTAGAGAGACCACATGTTCGAGTCTTCTCTATTGATATCGCGGACGAAGCCATCGCGCTCGCGCCAGCTAAAGTTTATTCGACCTAAGAGCTTATCTTCGACCAGCGGACCTGAAACCATGCCATAGTAGTCTTTCGTCCCTATGCTGCCCTGAATGGTCTGAAATGCGCCCTCGAAAACTTCTGTGGGTTCTTTGTAGAGAATGTTCACGGCTCCACCAACGGCATTTCGTCCATATAGGGTGCCTTGAGGCCCACGTAAAACTTCGATTCGCTCAACATCCCAAAACGTTGCGGCGGTCGCTGTAAGTAAGTCTTCAGAGTAGACGCCATTCATGTATGTGGCGACCCCCGGGTCACCACCCAGAGCACGGAAATTTCTGCCGACACCGCGGACTGTCGCGTCGTAGGGTTGAATTGTTGTTGCTGGAACAAAATTTTGCAGGTCTTCCTGATTACGGATACCGAAGTCTTCTAAGAATTCGCCTGTGAACGCGGTAATTGAAATTGAGGTATCTTGAATTGATGCTTCTTGGCGCTCTGCAGTAACAATCACCTCCTCAATCTGTCTGCCCTCGGCCTGTACGCTTAAGGCGCCAAATGCTGATAGCAAACCTAAGCCTGCAGTTGCTCCAATTTTGGATAAAGAGTGCTGTACGCATATTCTCCCCTCTCTTATGGTGTCGCCGAGACGACGGATCCGATAATGACCATCTGCGCATGCAGATGTTCCCTGCCGCCACTTTGCTAACTGTGTTACAAAATTCAGTGTTGGATTGATAAGGCGTTGCATGCAGAGGATGAACGGTAGTTTTGGCTGGAATTCTTGAAATTTTTGGTAACAACTCAGCTTCGGGCTGTCTGACGACTGCTGGGAAGGCGGCCGCCATGGCGCAGGGAGGTAAACGGTATGGAAGCAAATGTGAGTGATGTCAGTCTCAGTGAGTGTGAGTTGGCGCGTTACCGTGAGCAGGGGTTTTTGCTCAAGAAAGCGTTATTCACTGAGGGTGAATGCGAGGCGTTTCGGCGTGCTGCGCAACGTGTTGAAGCCAAGGTGTCCGCTGCGCTTGATGGTGAGAACGCGGACACTGAACCTGCGCCTGAGGCTCTAGAGTATCGTTTGGATGGGAACCGCTTTGTCGACTTGGCACATGTCACCGTGCAGTTTGAACACGGCGACCCAGAGCAGCGTTTGCGTGTGGTCGAGCCGGTGAACGATTTAGAACCGCTGTTTGAGCAACTGTTAGACGAGCCCAGGCTTTGCCAGCCAATGAAACAGTTGGTGCCCGCTGAGCAGCTGGCGCTGTGGACGGCCAAACTGAACTTTAAACATTCTCAAGTTGGTTCCGGTTTTGGCTGGCATCAGGATGCGCCTTACTGGGTTCATGACAGCGCTCATGTTGAGAAGCTGCCCAATGTTATGGTGTTGTTCGACGACGCTTCAGCAAAAAACGGCTGCTTTCGGGTCATTGAGGGGAGCCATCGGAGCGGCTGTTTGCCC
This sequence comes from uncultured Gammaproteobacteria bacterium, assembly GCA_913049565.1. Next base: position 11,502 of record CAJWZG010000016.1, on the reverse strand, counting down.
GGTTGTGATGACGAGCGCCAGCTTGCGGGGTTTTATACTCACCCTCACGCCTTTGAAGAGAGTGCACAGGTGTTGTTAGAGGCGCCTGCTGGGTCAGCGGTGTTTTTTGACCCGCACATTGTGCATGGCTCAGGGCCTAACCACAGCACTTCACCGCGCCGGGCTATTATTGTTACTTATCAACCAGCTGGGTTTGTGGCTTTAAAAAGCGGGGTAGAGAGGTTAATAGATTAGGTTTTATGGCCAAGTGCGCAGTACGCCAATAACAATGCCGCCGGTGGCCACAGTGGTACTGAAGGACCAAATCATGAACCGGTCCATGCGGCGGGTGAGAGCGTCGAAGCGCCGGTTCATTTCATCGAAGCCTTGCCGTGTCAGCTCAATATGGTGCGCAAGGGTTTCTGCTAAGCGATCTATTCTTTCAGCGAGTTGATCGTTGTCTCTTTCTGCTAGGGCCACAACTACCTCGGTCTGCAAAAACGGAACCAATATGTTGCGCCATGTGGTGACCCAATGCTATGGCTTGGTGGCCGAATAAACTGTGAGTTATTTCTCACTACCCATTTTTAGCGTACCCAGTTGCCGGCCAACATTACCGCTCCAATGCCGCGTGTATGTTTAATGTCGTCCAGTGGGTTTTCATCAAGTAACAGCAGATCGGCGCGCATTCCGGGGTGTATTCGGCCAACCGAATCGTCCTTGTTGAAAAAGCGCGCTGGTGTAATCGTCGCGGCAGCCAGAGCCTGTTGTGCCGTCATGCCCCCAACAACCAGCAGCTCCAGTTCTGTGTGCAGCGAATACCCGGGTATGGCCAGACCTATTGGCGCGTCTGTGCCTGCACCCACGGGCACGCCGCGCTGCAGTAATCGCTCTGTTAAAAACAAACTCCATTGCGCGAATGTGGGGTCAGCGGCGGGAGCCTGAGAGAAAAGGGCGACTTGCGCCTGCCATGTGCGCTGTGTTTTTTCTGGTAGTTTAGCTAGCGCGCTAGGCCAGTCCGGCCTTTCGAAGTGGCGCAAATGCCTGCCGGTGTTGAGGCGCAGGGTTGGCACCTGAATAGTGTTGGTCAGGGTGTCGAGCACTTGGTTGCAGCGCTCCTCGTCGTAGGCGGCAATAGCAGGCAGACGTTGCTCTCGATGGAGTCCGGCGCGCAGCGCGTAGCCCAGCCCCTCGGTAAAATCAGTAATGCGCTGTTGGCGCGCGTTGAGCAGTTCTTGCCAGTTAGCTGCGCAAGCCAGTTCTAGATTGCGCAGATGTTCCATTGAGTCTGCGTTTGGCCCTGCGGTGTCGGCTGTCATCATTAGCGGCACATGGGATGCAATGGGCATGCTGCGGCTGCGTGCCGCCTCAACCAGCGCGTCGTAGGTCGCTGGCTGCACCAGTTCGTATATCTTTATGAAGTCGGCACCTGCTTGCTGCAGTGCAGCTACGGTCTCGCTCGCGGTGCTCGCATTACCGGCATAGGTACCTAGTGGCGGGCGCGTTACATCTGAGCCGTCGTAAACGACAAATCGACCGTCCAGTAATGGGCCAGATAAATAGATGTTGGGTTTGGGTGCTGGCAGGCGGTCGCGTAGCTGCGCGAGTTGTTCTATGTCGCCGCCGGTGTCGCGAACGCTGGTAATGCCGTAGTCCAAAAATAAGTCGGCCATTGCGTTGGTTAGGCTTGGCTCGTACACGAAGTGCACATGCATGTCCCACAGGCCGGGTATTAGGTATCGCCCGGCGCCATTGTAGCGTTCGATCTCATCGTCGCCTGCAATGGAGGACTCGCTGCTTTCAACTGCAGTGATTACACCGTTTTCGATAAGTACTTGCCGGTTTTCTAGCAGGCCGGAAATAGGGTCCACTACGTTGACGTTTTCGATCAGTAACCGGTTGCCCTCGTCAGACCTGCTGCAGGCACCCAGCATTAGGGTAATTAGCAGCATGAACGTTATCGCACTGAGAGGGCTGCGTGTCGTTAAACGCGGGTGAATATGCTCAAGGGAAAGTTCGGTTCTCGCATGTTGGCGCACCATCGGCAAACCTCCGGTTGGTCGGATATCGGCTGACCCTACTGGGCAGGTAGGAGCGGGTCAAACGCCCGTCTGCCTGAACGCGCCGCTACAGACCGGTAAATGGTAGAAGGGCTTAAGGTAGTAGGGTAGAAGGGCCTACAGGTTGGAGTATAGTGGGCGGCTGCGACAGCGCTGCGGGCGCTGAATGAAAAACACATGAGGGGGGAGAGATGAGCGTTAAGTACTACGATTGGACGGCCTATCACGCCGATATGCGCGGCGACAAAGTTGCCATTGTCGATTTGGATACCCATAACGAGCTGACTTACCAAGCGCTAGAGGATCACGCCAATCGCTTAGCGTCATGGCTACAGGGCCAAGGCGTCGTGAAGGGTGATCGAGTAGCCATGTTAACCCCCAATTGCCCAGAGGTATTTGAGGCCCAATTTGCTTGTTCGAAGATCGGGGCTATCTGCATACCTCTGAACTGGCGTCTTACGGTGCCGGAGCTTGAGTACATTCTGGGCGACTCCACGCCCAAGGTGCTGGTTTTTGACACCAAATTTACTGACGCCGCAGCCCAACTCATTGATCTATGCAAAGTGCCCAGCCAACTTCAGGTAGATGAGGAAGATGCAAACTGCAGCTATCAGCAGGCCCTACAAGCCGCCTCCGGCGATTATCAAGCGGCGGAGTGCACACTCAAAGATGTCGCCATGATTATGTACACCTCGGGCACCACGGGTTCTCCCAAAGGCGCCATGATTACCTATGGCATGAACTTCTATAACGCCGTAAACCTTGGTATCCCTGCCAACATCAGTTCCAATGCTGTGCAGTTGGTGGTGTTGCCTTTGTTCCATACAGGCGGCATGAATTGCTACGCCAACCCAATTCTGCACGCCGGTGGGCGTATTTTGCTGATGCGTGACTTTGAACCCGGTCGAGCGCTGGCGATTCTAGGCGATGAAAGCCTCGGCGTGACCCACTTCTTCGGCGTGCCTGCGCCGTACCAGTTCATGATGCAGCACGCGGATTTTGCGGCCACAGATTTAAGCCGTCTGATCACCGCTGGGGTCGGCGGCGCGCCTTGCGCCGAGGCTATTCTGCGCGGCTGGATCGATCGCGGCGTGCCTTTGATTCAGGGTTGGGGCATGACCGAAACCAGCCCGGGGGGAACTGCGCTGGATGCTAATGACGTCATGCGCAAAATTGGCTCTGCGGGTAAACCTCTGCTGCATACCGAGATTAAAATTATTGGTGACGAGGGTGAAACCTTGCCTAGAGGCGAGGTCGGCGAGTTACTAATACGTGGCCCAAACATTACGCCAGGCTATTGGAATAAGCCTGAGGCCACGGAGAGTTCGTTTGTCGACGGTTGGCTGAAAACTGGTGATGCGGCGCGGTTTGATGAGGAAGGGTTTATCTACATTGTTGATCGTTGGAAGGATATGTACATTTCCGGCGGCGAAAACGTATACCCTGCGGAAGTGGAAAACGTACTATACCAGTTAGAACAAGTGGCAGAAGCTGCCATTATCGGGGTGCCCGATGACCGCTGGGGCGAAACCGGCAAGGCCGTGTTAGTGCTCAAGCCCGGGCAAACCTTAGACGCGGATGCAGTGGTCGCTCATTGCATAGCCAATTTGGCGAAATTCAAGGTGCCCAGCAGTGTCGAGTTTATCGATGCGCTGCCACGCAATGCCACCGGCAAGGTGCTTAAGCGCACGCTGCGCGAGAGATATGTAGATGCAAACGCACCGGCTATTAGTTAGCGCCTAGTTTTTCGGTGCTAGGTAAAGCCTAAGCGGCAGGGTGCATGAGTTAGTAACACCTTATTGGTAATTGAAAGACAGTAGTAAAAGACGAGGGGAGCAAAGTCATGAGCGAAGCCCAAGGCACAATTGGCGCGGGGAGCGCAGAAACGTCGTCGGCAGAAATGCAGGCGCTGCTAGATGGTCAGCGAGCAGCCTATTTAGCCGAAGGGGTTGTTAGTTCAGCGACCCGGATTGACCGTCTGGAGCGGGCTGTAGCAGTGGTCACCAAAAATCAGCAAGCGTTGGTAGATGCCATGTGCGGGGACTTCGGCCATCGCAGCGAGTACCAATCGATGCTGACGGATGTGGCTTTGGCAATTGGTCCGTTGCGGCATGCGCAACAAAACCTCAAACGCTGGCAGAAACGAGAAAAACGCAAGGTGAGTCCGGGCATTTTGGCGCTATTGGGCGCTAAGGCTTGGATTGAGTATCAGCCACTTGGCGTGGTGGGTGTTATCAGCCCTTGGAATTTTCCGGTTAACATGGCGCTGACGCCGTTGGCCGGGGTCTTGTCCGCTGGGAATCGTTGCATGCTCAAACCTAGTGAATATACGCCCGCTACATCAGCTGTATTGGCCGCCGGTTTTGCAGAAGAATTTGATCAAACAGAAATTGCCGTAATCACGGGTGGTGCGCAAACTGGTGCAGATTTCTCGGGGCTGGCGTTCGACCATCTCATTTTTACTGGCGCCAATACGGTAGCCAAGCATGTAATGCGGGCCGCAGCCGATAACTTGGTTCCGGTAACGCTCGAGCTTGGTGGCAAGTCGCCTGTCATTGTTTCGGCGAAGGCGGAAATGGATTCCACCACCGACTCGATTATGGCCGGTAAAACTCTGAATGCCGGGCAAATCTGCCTGGCGCCTGACTACGTGTTTGTACCGCGTGATCGCATGGATGAGTTCGTCGAGTCGAGTAAGCGCTCGGTGGCAAAAATGTTCCCGTCGCTGCTCGATAACCCAGACTACACCTCAGTAATTAATGGCAAGCACTTTGACCGAATCAATGGCTATGTTGACGATGCCCGAGAGCGCGGCGTTGAGGTCGTGGAGCTTAATCCTGCCGGGGAAGACTTTCGCCAGCAGTCTGCGCATAAAATCCCACCGACGCTGCTGATTGACCCGCCAGAAGATGCAGTCGTGATGCAGGAGGAGATTTTCGGTCCGGTAATGCCGATTAAGCCCTACGACAACATCGACGAGGCTGTCGATTATGTTAACAGCCACGATCGACCGCTAGGCCTGTACTACTTCGGCTACGACTCTCAAGAAACGCGAAAGATGCTTGAACAAACCACGTCTGGCGGCGTTACCTTGAATGACGTGGTCATGCATATCGGCCAAGAAGGTTTACCCTTTGGCGGTGTTGGAGCCTCGGGTATGGGCAGCTATCATGGCGAGGACGGGTTCCGTACTTTCAGTCACGCCAAGGCGATATTCAAACAGGCCACCTTCAACCCAGCTGAAAAATTGGGCTTAAGGCCGCCTTACGGGGAAAAGCTGAGGTCGGTGCTGAAAAGCCAGATCAAGTAGCAGCAAAAGCAGCAGCGAAACAGACATGCACGGCCCCTGGTCGTGCTTGTGCATGCGGCTTCGCCTAGCCTGGACTTCGCGGCATGGCGGGCACGCCTTCAGGCAGGTCGAACCAGTCTTGCTTGGTTTCGCACCACACATGAAACTGCGGCTGGAAGGTGCTGTTGTCGTCCAGCGTTCCGGTTTTTAGGTACACCATATCTGGCGAGCTTTTTACCGCTGAGTAAATGGGGGATCCGCAGTCACCGCAGAAGAACCGCTGCACGCTGTTGCCACTGCTGGTGTCAGCGTCTAGGTAGAGTTTGGGTTCGCCATTGATGTGTAGCTCGCTCATTGGTACCCCCGCCAGCGTGGAGAATGCGCTACCGGCTTGGCGTTGACAGTTCTTGCAGTGGCACACTCCGGTCATTGTCGGCGGATTGTCGATGCTATACGTGATGTTGCTGCAAAGGCATTGTCCTGTGACTGCCATATTTCATTCCCCTTACTCGAGTTATCCTTAGTGCCTGGAGCTTGCGTGGGCAGCGTACCGTCCTCAACTGGCGTTACTTCACGTCCTTGAAAAAGTCGATGTCGCGGTCTTCACCTGCAGGCACGGGCACCTCGGTAATACGCTCAGCGACGTCGTCAAACTCCAGTCGCAGTGCGCGGGTCATGGTGGCATGCATCTCATAGGTACAAATGGTGTAGGTCAGTTCGATGATCTGTACTTCGGATAAATGCGCCTGTAGGGCTGCAAAGGTACCGTCGCTGACGCGGCCACCCTGCAGTACCAGATCGTCGGTATAGGCAAGCACTGCGCGTTCCAGTTCGTCAAACAGGTCCGTAGATGACCAATGGCCAATGGCCTCAATTTGCGCCTCGGAGAACTTGGCTGCGCGAAGGGCCTTACAGTGCTGGGAAAACACAAACTGACTGCCTCGGGCATAGCCAGCCCGCGCTTGTCCTAGCTCGCGCAGGCGCGGTGAAATTTTGCGTTTACGATCACGGTAGAACTCGAAGCCAGCCACCATGTGCAGAAGGCAATCGGGGACATGGGCAAATACCGTCCACCAGTTACCCGGGGTGCCAGTAGCGGTGCCCGGCTGAGTTACTGGGTCGCGGTCCTTACCAAATAGCGCGTCGTAAAAGGGCAGCACTGTGGCATCGGCCTTGGCTCTCGGAACTTGGGATAGGCGTGGCATGGTATCTCCTCCTGATATTAGAACCGGAGTATAAGCCTGTCTCAGATTGTTGTGGCAAAGGAAAAGTCAGGGTTGGGTGCTGTCTCTGGCTCTACAAATCATTAAACTTTGGTGGTGAATTTTGTAGAACTTGCCGTCCCGTTTTTTATTCTCGCCATGGCCGTGGAGCTTGCCTACGGCGCCTTGCGTAAAAATCAGACCTATCGCCTAAACGATGCGCTGGCGAGTTTGATGATGGGCAGTCTGAGTCAGTTGATGGGAGTGCTGCGGCTGAGCTTTGCGGCGGTGGTATTTGCAACGGCGGTGGAGTTCGTCGGCGTAACTGCGTGGACCCCGCAGCATTGGTGGCACTGGGTACTGGCCTTTGTTGCTTACGATTTTTGCTACTACTGGAAGCATCGTTGCGGGCATGAATGGCGCATTATGTGGGCCTCGCACAGTGCCCATCACCAGAGCGAAGAATACAACCTTAGTACCGCTCTGCGGCAAACGAGTACTGACTACATTGGTTTTGTCTTTTACCTGCCAATGTATCTGGCCGGCACGCCGGCCTTCGTAATGATTAGCGTTGGCACGCTGAATTTGGTTTACCAATTCTGGGTGCATACCCAACATGTGAAGCGGCTGGGCGTGCTGGATTACGTCTTGGTGACGCCGTCCAATCACCGGGTGCATCATGCGAAGAATCCGCGTTATATCGACAAGAACTACGGTGGCTTTTTCATTCTATGGGATCGCCTGTTTGGCACGTTTTGCGATGAAAGCGACGAGGAAGTACCGGTGTACGGTATTACCCATGGCTTACGCAGTTGGAACCCATTGTGGGCCAACGCTGTGGTGTGGTGGCAGACCTTGGTATTGGCGCTAAAAGCCCCGCGATGGCGAGACAAGATCGCTGTCTGGTTCAAAGGCCCGAGTTGGTTTCCTGCGGGCGTAGAGCGCCTGCCGGACGACCCGGTAGATCTGGCTCAGCAATACGATCCACCCGCGCCGCAAAGCTCCAAAGCCTATTTGTTTTTGCAGTATTGGGTGCTCACAGCTGCTGCGTTTACGCTAACTGCGCTGCAGGGCGACCTCGCCCGACCCGCCGTTTTTGCCCTGTTTGGGCTAATTGCCGGGTCGATGTTCGTGGTGGGTTTATGGCTTGAACATCGGCGGCAGCGCTTTGCGGTGGACCTTATCCGTGCATTGGTCATGCTCAGCGCGAGTCTATGGTTGCCCCTATTGTCGGCGCAGACCCAAGATTGGGTCTTTGCACTGCAAGTGCTTGGTCTGGCGAATATCGCTTTGCTTGCAGGCCTGTACGCCCTGCAGCATGGCCACGACACCAGCGCTGCGGTGCATCAGTCTGGTTCCTAGCCTTGATAGGCCCAGCCTTAATGAACCTAGCCTCACTCAACCTAAGCTCATTTGGCCTAGCTTATGCTAGGTTCTTAAAGTTTGGCGGTCGCTTCTCAATGAATGCTGCAATGGCCTCATGATGTTCTGGGCTTTTGTAGGCCTCTGCCAATGCGGCCATCTCGCGTCGCTGAACCTCCTTGAGGTCCGGCTCTGCCATATTGGCGGTGACCAGCGCTTTTACCGCGCCCAGCGCACCGGGCGGGTTTTCACCAATTTGCTTGGCGAGCTTGGTTGCTCGCTCGAGTAGGTTGTCAGCATCATCTACTAACTCATCTATCAAGCCGATACGCGCTGCTTCGATAGCGTCGATGGTCTCGCCGGTAAGCATCATGCGGTTGGCCAAGCCGTAGCCAGTACGAGCGACCAAGTAGTATGAACTGGCCAGTTCCGGGACCACGCCCATTTTCACGAAGCGCGCGCTGAACTTGGCAGCGGAGCTGGCCATAATGAAGTCGCAGGGCAAAATTTGTGTCAGGCCAACGCCGACGGCGACCCCATTGACTGCGGCGATAATGGGTTTTGCGCGGCGCACCAAGCCTACCCAGTCGCGGGCGGGGCGCTGTTCGTTGGTGCCAGCGTCGGCAGCATCCGCTTGGTCTTTGAATAGGTCCTTAATATCTGCTCCGGCACAAAAGCCGCGACCGGCGCCGGTGAGAATGAAAACGTCCACGGAGGCATCGGCGTTGCCGGCTTCAATAGCCTGCTGAAGCTCTGCGCCCATTTGATAGGTCCAAGCGTTCAGGCGCTCTGGGCGGTTCATGGTGATGGTCATGATGCCATCGTCTAGTGACGTCAGAATGGTGTCGTAATTTGCGCTGCTCATAATCTCTCCCCAAATGATTTGACTGTGTTTTGCCGCTTCTATTCGATAAAGCCTAGCGGTTGTCGGCTTTGTTTAGTGACCAATCATAAACATACTTGATCTTCGGTTTCTTTAACTTCGTCACAGTGGTTATACGCTCTGCCAGATCTGGCCGCTGCTGTGCAACGTAGTGGAGTAACTGTTTTTCGTTATCGGCAAAGTCGGTTTGATACCAGTCAAACAAGCTGGTCAGCTGCAGCGTGTTTGAGTCACTAAATGAGACTGCGCGAGGGTGCTGCAAAAAAGTTTGTTCGGCCTGGGCTAGCTGCGCGGCCATATTTGCAGGCGTGTAGGCGCTGCGAGAAAGGTTAGGGCAACCAATGCTGGCGCAATTCAGCACATAGTGCAGACGGTGGTCGCGCCAGATGGGTCGCAAAATTCGGTGCTCTATATCGTTGAGCGTCACCGGCTTACCCTCAATCTCTAGGTAGGGTTCATCCCAAGGGCCGAAGGCGAGGAATGGTCCCATGGATAGAATGCTGTCTTTCTTCGGGTGATCGAGTACTACTTGAATCGTTTGCGCGTTGTAGAGATTTACCCAGTAAGCGAGTTGTTGATTTCGATTGAGTTGGGTGGGCTTTGCCTGGCTGAGCGCATTGATGTACTGGCTTAGTAAAGCCTTAGACGTATCGTCAAAGGTGCTGTAACTGACTCGGTTTATACCGTCGGTGCTTGCGATGACATGACGCGTTAGCAGTGTCTGCCAAAGTAGATGATCTGCTTGATCCACAGACTCGGGGTCATGGGCCGACCAGTACTCCCATAATTCGCTTTTAGGGGCAGCCTGCACCAGCCCAGAGGTCAGGAAACTGGCGCATGTAACGATAAGCGGCACAAGCCGCGTGAAATTCATGGTACCGGGTAGCCCTATTTGCCTAGCAAGATCAGCCATTTTGCACCGATAGGGCGAGAATGGGCAATGTTCGCAAAGTTGACTTTGCGCAAAGGGCAACCTAAGAAAGGGGCGCTGCGCAAGCACCCTTGGCTTGCCCAGCGCCGTCGAAGAGTTTTAGGATCCTAGAATTCCGCGGAAAATTTCAAACCGTAGCTTTTGCCCGGAAGAGGCACCTCGTTTTTGACAAATGAAGCATGATTTCTCGCTATCTCATTCAATAGATTTCTGCCAAAAATCGAGACATAGAGATCAACGTTGTTAGAGAGCGTGAACATATTGGAGATCTTCATATCCAGCATGGAGTACCCATCCGTAACGTTCTCGTTTACTGCCAGATCAGTTTGAGATTGTACGTCTTTCAAGACAACCGACATGCCAAAACTGCCTTGCGAGTATGCAGCTTTGTAGATACTCCTGTCAGGGTTAATCCTAGGAACGTTGGCCCCGTCGGAAAATTCCGCATTTGTTGAGTCTGCGCCAAAGGATAACGTCAAGTCGCCACCCGCAACCGAGAAAATGCCCCCAACTTCGAACTCGTATCCACGAAATTCCGCGTCTTGCTGCAGGTAACTAGCGCTTATTAGGCCATCAACCTCTTCTTCCGGGTTGTCGAGCAAGTAGATGTAATTGTCGATGTCATTACTGTAAAAGGAAAACGACCCAAAAAAGGTGTCGCTCGAGTAATCAAAGATAAGCTCGATACTATTAGATTCCTCCGTCTGCAAATCGGGGTCTCCAACTTCGTACCGGCCGGTAGCTAAGTGGGGGCCACTCATGAATAACTCCACCGCAGCAGGAGCTCTCTCTACACTTGAAAGGTTAAGCGTTGCTGAGAGTCTGTCATTTAGTGCGCGGGAAACATGTAGACCATAGCTCGTTATAGATTCCTCGGTGTTGAAAAACTCAACCTCTTCATCATGATGTTCTTCTTCATCGTGATGTTCTTCTTCATCGTGATGTTCTTCTTCATCATGATGTTCCTCCGTGACCGAACCACTTCGGTCAACCCAATCGTTTCGTACGCCAAAGTCAAAGACAAAACCTCCGAATTCTCGGCTTACGTAATAGCCAATCGTAACCTCATCAGTACTGGCTGGATCCATGAAAGCCTCTGCGCCAACAATAGCTACGTCCTCTGACGCAAATTCCAATGCAATTTTTTGCTTCAACGTTTCTGTTGAAATATCCAGTACTGCACCATATTCCTGAGCTTCGTTCGTAAAGACCGTGGGGGCGTCATGACCGTGCTCGTCCTCGTGATCCTCTTCATGTTTGTCACCCTCATGCGCTTCCTCTTCTTCGAAATGCGCCTCCGAAAGCATGTAGTCGGTATCGCGAAAGTGATAGTCGACGCTCTTCAAAAAACCAGTGTTCAAATTGAAAGAGCCAGTGAAATTTATCACGTCGGATTCCGTTGTCGCAACAATGCGCTCGTCATCATGACCGCCATGTCCACCATGCTCATCTTCGTGGTGCTCGTCCTCGTCGTGCTCATCCTCGTGATGCTCTTCCTCGTCGTGCTCATCCTCGTGATGCTCTTCCTCGTCGTGTCCTCCATGAGCGCTGTCTCCTTCTTGGTGAAAAGGAATGCCATACAGGCCCTCGTTCTTTGAGAAGGAAAGTCCAACATTACCCCATTCCCCAACTTTCGATACGCCGAGTCGAAAGTTCTCTTTGTTGTAATCTGAATTGTTTAGAAACGTTATGGGTCCCTCGTCGTGCTCATCCTCGTGATGCTCGTCCTCTTCGTGTGCGTCGTGTGCGTCGTGGTCCTCCGTTTCGTGTTCGTCATGTTCATCGTGCATCAATGC
>CAJWZG010000015.1 GCA_913049565.1 uncultured Gammaproteobacteria bacterium | reverse complement strand
TCTGCTGTAACATATTCGGTAGATTCTAAGTTAAAGACGTTAATGCCGTCTACTTTCTCGCGATATACGTAATTTACTGAGGCAAACATTGAGTAATCGCCTACGTCCTGCTCCCACGATAAGCCAAAGTTGTGGGTTGTTGGAGAATAGTTGAACAGGTCTCCGCCATCTTGTACCGCGCGAGGGAAGCCAGTGACGAGTGCGCCATCCGGAACGCCTTGCACTTCGGTCGAAGTATAAGCGCCGGAGTAGGTTGCATTGAGGTTGTCTGATACTTGCAGCGAGGCGGCCAGTTCCCAAGTCTCAACCACTGCATCAGTGCCGCCGATGGCGACGCTGATAGGCTGCGGCACGATATTCAGTTGGGCCCAAATCGGCACATCGTTCCAGTCGCCATGTGCGAAGACCGCTTCCACCTGCAGCCGACCTTCCAAACCAGTCCATTTCACACCTATCTCGGTATTCACAAGCTCTGATGCGTCTGCGTTGCCCGGCGCATTAACCCCGGCAGTCTCCAGTGCAATGCGATCTGTCTGACCCAAGACAATTGGTGCGCGATTGGCACTTGACTGAGTGAGATACAGCAGAGTGCTTTCGTTTGGTTCCCAAGTAACACCCAAGCGGTAGCTTACATGGTCAAATTCTCGACTCTCGACCGTGGTTGGTGAAGGTAGAGAGAATGGACCAAAGGTAGGTTCCCCTGCAAAGCCCAGTGCGTAAATGCTGGTGTAGGTACGTTCTTCGTCGTGGTAGCGAAGGCCGGCTTGAACACCCCATTGGTCGTTCAGGTCATATTCCACTTCGCCGTAGATAGCCCACGCTTCTGCTTCGATGGGATCACTTCTTTGTTCGCTAATGAAGAAGTCCGGCGTTTGCGTCCAGCCAGCAGAGTCGCTTTCTGCATCCATCATAAAAAGGCCGCCTAACCATCGAATTGGACCGGGATCGCTGGAGACCAGGCGTAGTTCATGTGTTGTGGATTCAGCAGGTTGGTTGAACACCACTGCTGAAAACATTGGCCCTAAACCCACATCAAACTCGAATTCGGAATTAGTTTCTTTCTTCGGCGTATCAACACGACCCGCTGAGTAAGTGATGTCTGCAAAATCGAGCGCGAGCACGGCCTTGAACGTCGTCCAAGAAATTTCAAAGTCATTCTTCAGTCGGCCGTCTGGGAAGAGCTGCAATAGCATCGGCGTTGACACGTCGGTCAAAATCAAATGACCGTTTCTAGAGTCCGCAATTTGCGTTCCCGGCAAAACGTTATATTCGGTATTCCATTCTGAGTGACTGGCTTCCAGGCTTAGAGTTTCACTGATTTTTGCAAACGCTTTGATGCGCAGCGAATCACGTGAGCTCTCCAGAGGATTTTTAATATCCGCCCGTCCCGCCACTTGTCCGAACCCCGGATCAGATTCGTTCAAATAGGAAGCTCGGATGCCAAATACGTCTTCAAGCACAGGGACGTTGATGACACCACCTACCTGTTTGCCGTTTTGGGCGACACCGCCAACGTTAGTGATGCCTCCGCGTAACTTGTAACCGAAATTTGCTAAATCGACCGGCGCTGTGCGAAGAATCACGCTGCCGCCAGAAGAGTCTTGTCCGTACGAAGTGCCTTGCGGGCCTCTGATAATTTCCACGCGCTCGAGGTCGAAAGTGCCAATAGGCGGAGGGACGGGCGTACTGATATCGACATAGGGAATGTCATCAACGTAGTAGCCCACTGGCGACGTATCGTCTGCTGCGTTGGATTGCACAACGCCGCTGCCTCGCATTTGAATGCCTTGTTCTTGAGGCGACTTGTTGCTGAATAGGGTAGCACCTGGAACTAGGTTGTAAACCTGACTCATGTTTTGAAAAGACGGAAGCTCCAGGGTTTCACCAGAAATCGCCTGTATAGACTGCGGGATGTCCATGACGGCCACATCCCGTCTTGTAGCACTGACGATGACTTCTTCCATGACTGCTTCGTCATCTTGGTTAGCGACACTCAACGATGCTGGTAGCGCCAACGACGCAACTATTGCGTGTGTGAGAATTCTATGCATTTGCTTTCCTCTAAGGTATTTGGTCAGTCAATCTTGATTTCTGACAATATAACGTTTACGCGAAGGCATAGGACTGTTCAACGACAATTGCTCAGAGTCCCCCCATTCCTAACCAACTGCATTTAGCGGCGTTAAAAAAGCCGTGAGGCCGGATATTGTTAAAGGCACAGGCATTGCGGGCTTGCGCAGCAAGGCGCTTGCGAGTTAAGTTTCTTTGCGCTGTGCCTCTAGCTGCTGCAGGATCTGCGCATGCGTATTTTTGTCTAGCGCGTAAAACATCATAGACAATACCGCTAGCAAATAGATCATGAGATACAGCGGCCCGTTGAGAAACAGCAATCCCGTCATAGTTTCCTGAGATAAGCTTCCTGCTACTGCATTTTCTGGAAAGTTTATGAATTCCAAACCAAAGCCCGCCAAAAAACCGCCGACACCTTGGGTGGCTTTTATGCCAAAGCTGCGAACCGAAAAAATGACGCCTTCGGATCGTTCTCCGGTCAGTAGTTCATGATCGTCTGCTACATCAACAAGTTGTGAATCAATGATTATGCTGGCGACCGGAAGAATCATGTAGGCCAACAACAATGGTATGAATAACGCGAGTAGCAGATAAGTGGAATCGTTGTCCGGGAAAAGTTCCAACATCTTCAAGTTGTGAGGTAGCGACACGAGGATTGCTGTCGCAATCGTTGACATGATTAGAATCGTTTTTTTCTCCATCATTTTCGACAAATAGGCCAATAGCGGCAGCGCGACTACGACGCCAGGTATTTTCGCTGCGCCTGCCCAAAACATGGCTTCTGAGGAAAGTTCGTAAACATATATATAGGCGTAGGTTCCCACCACGCCGATGATGCCGAGTCCCGAATAAATGGTTAGCAGGCTCAAACATGCCGACACGTAAGACACGTTCTGGAACAACGCCTTGAGCTGAGCGAAGTAGTTGGGAAAGGTGAACTTTTTATTGATTTCAAAGTCGTGCAAGTAGGGTAGTTGTCCGAGGGTGCCAAAGGCGCAGAGCAGAACCGAAAAAGTAATCGTGACGGATCCAGCCGCGGCAAGGACGAAATATCCCGCTTCGTTTAACAGACCGTTTGTGTATTCGGGTGAAGAAGGGAAGATTACAGCGGTAAGAATTGCATAGACGACCATGGCCAGTATTGAAGTGGCCACCCAGTTGTAGCCGAATATCGATGTGCGTTCATCGTAGTCGTCGGTCAGTTCAGCGCCGAGAGCGTCGTGCGGAATCAGGTAGAGGGTTTGCGACAGGCGCAGCAAAATAAGAAACACACACAACCAAATGAAATAGCCTGTCTCAGTCAATCCATCCGCTGGTTGGTAAAGAAAGTAGAAACTGATTCCGATTGGTACGGCTGCGGCAAACATAAACGGATGGCGTCGTCCCCATTTGCTGCGAAAGCGGTCGGATACCGCGCCGATAAGAGGGTCGGAAAGTGCATCAACAGCGCTGGCAATAAGGAAAGCCGTTCCCGCGAGGGCAGGCGATACACCCAGCAGTTGGTTATAAAAGAGCACAGTAACGATGCCACCCGCTGTGACCACGGCTTCCTGTAGCGCGCCGGATGCAAACAGGACTTTCGTTCGTACCGAAAGTTTGCGGTGTCTATTGATTGCGGCTTCGGCCATCAGGTTGGCGCTCCAAGTTTGTTTAGGTCATTTGTGATTCGTGACGCGTCTTCATCACTGATTACAATGGCGCCCCCGGCCGCGTTCTCTCTCGCTTGTGCCGGTGAACGGCTGCCGCACAAAATATGGGTCGCTCGCGGTGCCATGGCGGTCCAAGCGATCACTAGTTGTGAGATTGAACAGTTGTAGTGCTCGAGTAATTCATGCCAGCCATCGAATACACATAACAGTCGAGTTAAATTTTCAAGCTTAAACCAAGGCATCCATTGACCGGCGTCGCTGCGAAAATCTGTTGGGTCAAAATGGCGGTCTAGTGTGACCTTGCCGGTTAACAAGCCCTGCTCCAATGATGTGTAGGTAAGGGCTGCAATGCTGTGTTTGCTGCAGTACGGAAGAAAAGAGCCATCTGCCTCTCTATTAAGCATATTGTACCGGAACTGCTGAGCATCTAAGTTGCCGTGTTCCTGATACGACTTAAGTTGTTCCATGCTGACGTTGGAAACGCCGATTGCGCGTACCTTTCCCTCACGCTTTAAATCCATCAAACAGCCCATTGTTTCTTCAACAGGCGTTAGCTGGGGTTCGATTGCGGGTTTATGCACTTGAAATAGGTCGATGGCTTCCACGTTAAGTCTTTGCAGGCTGGCTTCAACTTCCAATCGCAGCGTTTCGGCGCGCAGACAGATATAGGTGTCCTTGCCATCCTTTTGACCGTTGAAGGATCCTCGGGCGTCTGACCACCAGATCCCGCATTTGGTGGCAATAACGGCTTGGTCTTGACGGCCACGAATTGCTCGGCCCACGATTTCTTCGGAGCGTCCCCATCCATAGGACGGGGCGGTATCGATCAGCGTAATGCCAGCGTCGAGGGCGGCATGAATGACGCGGGTGGATGCTTTTTCATCCGGTTCTATACCGGTCGCCCAAGTGCCCAGACCTACGATCGACCCATCAATTCCAGAGTTGCCCAGTGATCGGTAGTGCATGCGCTAGGCTCCGAACCCAAGGGCTTCTTTGCCTACTTCGTTAAACGGTTGCTTAAACGGGTATTCTTTGCCGACAACCTTCCCCCAAGTTTCGCCCGCTCGCGGTATCACCCACTCGCAGCCCGGCGTGTGCTCGGGTGTGTTCTGCCAGCATGCCTGAAGATCGGCCCAATCGTCGGCCATGGTGCCGGGTTTGCGCGGCGGCATATGCTCGTTAGGGTGCCAGCCGTTGTTAATAAACAAAGCAGCGGTTCCCATACCGACCCGATGACAGCTCAGGCACTGATTGTCCTCAATGTGGATAGTGCGCATATCCCATCTATCACCACCAATAACGTAGTAAGGCAGATCGAGTCCCGGAATACGCTCGCGCGCGCTGACCCTTGGAACAACTGGGACGTCTGTGCCTGCAATTTTTGCGGCATCGATAAAGTCGTTGTGAATAAATGGATCATTCTGGTGACAGGCAACACATTGGAACGAGTCCGGTGGTGGGCTGAAGGCCCGGTTGAACTCGTCGGGGTCGTCTGTCCATGGCATCTGACCGATTAGCCTGTGGGTGTCATCTAGCGCTGCCCAGGAATCGATATCGTCAGTGCTTTCAAAAAAGGCGGTAGCTCCAGACTCGCGGTCATAGCCTATCATTTGGACAGAACCGAGGACGAAGAGCCTACCGCCAAAGCTGAAACTTGCGTTACGACCGAAGCTTACCCAAACCACGTTGGGTAGCGGTTCGCCGGATGCTGTGCGTCCCTCAGAACGTTGTACGACGGAGCCAGATATGCAGAATTTGCCTAGCCTGGTTGGGTTGTCGCAATCTTTGGAACTCCACAGTACCCCGTGGGTTTGAACGCCATCCACATACATTGGCAACTCGGTTCCAGACGCAAGGTCAATTTTCGGCGGCACGCCGAGGATGGGTTCAACTAACTTGGCGTATTCGTAGGCAGTTTCTGGGAAGTCGCCGGTATCTTTGTAGGATGAGTCCTCAAAGGCAGAACACCCTGCTAACCCAGCAAAAACCAGCGCTAGAGCGATCGTCAGATACATTGATTTGCGAGCAGGTTGCATGTGGAACTACGCCGGTTGCCTGCATTTACTGTGCATTTGGGAACTGCCGGTCCATAGCGGCTATCATGTCTTCGCAGCGCTGCAGGAGCATTTTCCGGGTATGGGTGCCATCACAAAAGACGTAAAACTCGTCGGTGAGAATTGCGCGCATGACCTGCGACCCAACGGTTTCGGCGGCCACAGCCATGTCGTCAATCATTGCCACAACGTTTTCGGACACTCGTGATTTGAGAGCTTTGATTATTGGCGTATCCACCACATGTGGACAAAGCACGGAAACACCAACGCTGGTATCGGCTAAGTCGTTCCTCAAGAATTCGCTTAAACCTACAACGGCAAATTTGCTGGTTCCATATCCTGACTGGTGGCCATGACCGTGGATACCACTGAATGAAGCTGTATTGACGATGTGCGCTTCCTCGCCATGTTCGAGCATCCGGGGCAGGAACACTTTAATGCCATTGTGTGGTCCCCAGAAATTGACTTCATGGGTTTTACGCCAGCCCTCTTCTGGCGTATCCAGTACTTTTGCACCCCCCGGTATACCGGCGTTGTTGCATAACACGTGCAGGGGACCAAAGGTGTGCTCTACCTCTGTGGCAGCGGCGGCTAGCGCGTCAACATCTGTTGAATCGACATTTAGGGCAAGAACCTGGTCGCTGATCTGACTGAGTTGTTGTTGGGCGCTTGTCAGCGCCTCCTCGCGGATGTCTGTAATGACCACATTCATCTTCTGGCGCGCGAATACCGTTGCCATACCCAGACCAATGCCGGTGCTGCCGCCAGTGATGAAAGCGGTTTTACCCTCAAGAATTTTCATCGTGCTTAACCTTTAGCTTTTAGAGTGATGCCGCTTAAAGCTACTGACGAGGTCACTCCGAAACAACCGTGGTGCCCGCGCTGGGCCGCTAAGTTCACCCACTAAATGAGCATGAGTGTCTTTACTTCGATGCGTCCAACAAAAATTTCAATGGAATATGCAAGCGCTCCCGCCATGCCTTTGGCGAGTGATCTGCGCCAACAAATCGCTGTGAGGTCCAGTCAACACCTGCGGTGTAATCGCGTTTGCGCATTACCTCATCCATCTGTTCTTGATACGGCCCATAGTGGGCGTCATAGGTCTCAGTGCCGTGATCAAAGTAGATCTGATGGCCACCTGCGGCAGGCCAGTGATGCTGCAGCCAGCGCACTACTGCGCCATCACTAACGGCCCAGTCAGTGGACAGGCAAGCCACACCTCCGTAAACCTCTGTGTATTCCGACAGTGCATAGGCAGATATCAGTCCACCCATACTGGCGCCCATCATCAGCGTATGACTAGGGTCAGGGTCTGTCGCGTAGTTGCAGTCAATAAACGGTTTGAGTTCTTCGACTAGAAAGCGCAGATACAGATCGGAAGTCAAACTGTCGCTGCCTTCTTTGTCGTTCCATCCGTTTTGCAGCATGGCTTGCCAAACAGTTTCAGTCACCGGCTTTTGCGGCATGTATTCGGCGCCGCGTGCACCTTCATTCCAATCCGCCATCCAGACCGCAACCACAATGGCCGGAGTAATTTCGCCAGCCCGTGCAAGGCGACTCATCGCTTTATCGACATCCCAAAAGAGGTCCATACCGGCAAATGGTGACGTTTCCACGTGAAACAACATTTGCCCGTCGTGCATGTAGATGACTGGGTAGCGGACGCGTGATTGGGGGTCGTAACCCTCAGGCAACCACACGTCGACAGGACGCGGGCGAATCAGTTCCGAGGCGAAGCTCTTGTAGTGCGAGATGGTGCCGTCTAACGGCGTCATTGGCATGAAAGGGATCTGAGCCTCCAGCGTTTTCTCTTTCTCTTTGTCCTTATGGGGCATATGACTAGTCCGGTATCCACATCCTCCTTGGCCAGAAGCAGTATCTGCTATATCGGGGCTCTGCCAAGTTACGAATAGATAGCCTATTGTACCAGATCCTAGTTCCGCACTCGGGTTGCACAGCAAGAAATATCCCGTTTTCAGAGCTGTCGAACTACAGATTTCAAGAGGGGGCCGTCAGATGCGCGCGCTTTGCAGAAGCAGCAGATTTGCCTTTGTAATCTTGCCGACGCTGGCAAGGAAATGGGGGAGTTCGACGGAGGCTTGTTTGGGGTCGAGCGGACTGGCGCGTAGTGTAATTCGATTGAAAAATGCAATGAGACAAGCAGCGAACCGAGTCCCGAGCACCGGAAGGTTATCGTCAAAAAAGCAGGAAAAAAGAGTGTTTGAGAGCTTAGCCAAGTGCTTACAAAACATAGGAGTAACCGTTATCAGTAGTTTGCTTATGGCTTCTGGCAGCACTATTGCTGCTGAACTTTCTCGCGGCATCCCAGAGGAAGTTGGTATGTCTTCTGCGCAACTGCAAAAAATTGCGGATGTCGTGCAGCAATACATTGACGCAAATCGGGTACAGGGTGTGGTTGTTGGTATCACCCGGCGCAACAGGGTAGTGTACTACGAAGCCCATGGGGTTCTTGATGCGGCAACAGGCGCGCCGATGCCCAAGGATGCGATATTTGCAATGGCTTCCTCTACCAAGCCCATTCTAGGTGTCGCGGCTATGATGTTGATCGAGGAGGGGGTGATCAATCTGGACGATCCAGTGCATGAGTACCTTCCCGAGTTCAAAAACATACAGGTTGCCATACCCTTGCATACTGCAGGCTCGGATGGCGGCAAGAAAAAAGGTAAGGCCGGTAAAACATCGAAGTATGATGAACAATGGCTAGCAGAAAATTGGGAAAGTCTTGCGGAAGATGATCGGGCGAAGGTTATCACCTACTACCAAGAACTGGAAAAGAACAAGGTGCCAGTTGAGGTCAAGTTAGTGCCTGTCGAGCGTCCGATCACTGTTCACGATCTGCTGACGCATACCGCCGGTTTACATACCGGTGGTCCGGGGTCATCCGCTTCTAAATTGCGGGTTAGCAAAAGCGATACCCTTGCGAGTTTTATCCCTAACGTCGCAAAGGATCCTTTGGACTTTCAGCCCGGGACAAAGTGGGCCTACAGCGGCACCATTGGTCTAGACGTGGTGGCGCGCATTATCGAAATTGCGTCTGGCATGCCGTTTGATAAGTTTGTTCAAACTCGAATTTTCGACCCGTTAGACATGCAAGACACGCATTGGAACCTGCCAGAAAATAAGCAGCATCGATATCCTGTAATACCCAACGACAAGGGTTCATACATACGGTCGCCTTTTTATTTTTCAGGATCCGTAGGCCTGCTCAGCACGGCAAGAGACTTCATGCATTTCGAACAGATGCTGGTCAACAAGGGCAGCCTGTTTGGTCACCAACTCTTAAAGCCGGAAACCGTTGAGCTGATGTCAACCAACAAGATCGGTAACCTATTTGACAGCAGTGGTAAGGGTGTCTCAGGCCTGGGTTTTGGCTACACAGTGGGCATCAATATGCATCCTGAGTTGTCCAAGGACCCCCGTCCAGCCGGCGCGTTTGGGTGGGGCGGCGCAGCGGGAACAGTATCCTGGAGCGCGCCCGCCCAAGAGTTATGTTTCGTTTATATGGTTTTGGGGCCAACCGAGCTGCCGTCGAAGCTGGCCGCCATTGTTAGCGACGCACTGCTCGACTGACGAGCCGGCTATCAGGTCGGCCGACTATTCTTCCGGGTGAATGTGTACGGTGCCTGCATCGCCATCAATGGTAATTGTTTGGCCATGCTTGATGCGCTGGGTCCCGTTACCCACACCCAACACTGCTGGAATACCGTACTCGCGCGCAACAATAGAGCCGTGAGCCAGAATGCTGCCAACATCGGTAACCAGACCCACAGCGTTGGCAAACAGTTGAGTCCACGCAGGCGTTGTTAGCGGGCTAACCAAAATGCTGCCAGGGATCATATTATCGAACTCGGCGGGTCCAAGTACCACACTGGCCTTAGCGGTAATGGAGCCCGAACTGACTGGGAAACCACGCATCGTGTTGCTGTCTTCGTCGTTCTTGATTTGGGTTTCTTTAAACGAAACCGCATCAAGCTCACTGACCTCAGCAGGCAAGGTGCCTGGGGGGTGATGGCGCTTGCGCGCTTCGCGCAGTTCGCGGCGCTCTGCGGCCGTTTCGGCGAAGGTGCTCTTAGTGTCACCATTGCTCATGGCATGCAGGGCGTCTTGGAGCTCCTCGGCGTTGAAATAGAAGATGTCGTCCCGTTGTCCGATGGTGCCGGCTGCGACAAGACGGTCGCCCAATTCGAAGGCCATGGGCCGCAGGATCGACCAGGTATAGCCAAAGTGGAAGGCGACTTCTTCGCGGATGAAGTTGTATTTCATTGCCAGCCACCAGCGGAAGCGGAACTGCCAGTATTCTAGTCCCGAGAGCAGCTGCAAAATTTCTTCGTGCTTTTGCTTACGAATTGAAGCTGTTTTCTTAGATTGATTGCTCGGGTGGTAACCCCTGTCGCGAACCATGCCTTTAAGTGATGCGAACAAGGCCGAAGGGTCTTCAATTTGCGTCGGCTCAATGAAATCCATGCTGTAGCCCTGATGGCCGTACTTGCCTAGATATTCTTTCAATGCAGCAAGCACTGGAGCGCCTTTTTCATGCGCATACAGCGCCTGAAACAAAAAGGGTGACGGTACAACCAGCACGGTATAGCTGAGGTCCTCGTCAGCTCGCACCAATTCCGCAATCGCGAACAGATCGGAGTTAGCCTGCATGGCTTTAGACTCGATGCCGGTCAGAAACTGGCCGCTGATGAAGTTGTGCTCCGGCAGGGTTTCTTTGAGGAAGCACTGGAACTGATCATCCGTCGACTTAGCAACGCCAAAGGTATGAGAAGAATCATCGCTCCAGTAGCGGCCTTCCTCAATGCCCATCGTATGAATGGCGTCATAGAGTTCGCTTGCAGACGCCTTTTTGATATCCATGGCACGGTACTTTTCGGCAACGCTCGCAAGGCGCGGCTGAGTGTAGTCGTACCACTTCTTTAAAACGGCGTCGTTCTGTTCTGTTCGATTGAAAGCAATATAGGTTGGGTTTTCACTGATTGGCATAGTGATCAGTGCGTCGGTGTCTGCGTCGGCATGTTCGGCGTACCAAGCCTCGAATGCGGCAAGGTCTTCGTTGTTTAGACTTTCGCGGAAAGGGTCGAGGTCGGCGACCGCAGCCGAGCGAGCATTTTTCTTTTGCTGTGCCATTTCTTTTGCAAACGCCTGAAATTCTGCTGCTTCAATTTCTTCTTCCGTTACCGGTGCAATGCCTTCGTTGCGCTTCTTACGGGCTTCCATATCTTTTATGATGTTCGGCCAGTCGAAGCGTTGATAACCGTAGCCGTTGACGGTTACAAACATTGGGCCGCCGCCAACCATCATGGGCGCCAGATTTTTTTCGTTGCGCGGGGCTTCCAGTCCTTGAGTCAGGTACAAATCTGCAAATAACGGACATAAAGGGGCGGGCATGTTCTCGACGATCTGGCGTCGGCTGACAAATTGAGCAGGTGCCGTTGGCGCCCACTCAACCTCAATTGGCTGCACTGGCAGGTTTGTGATGGGGCGCGACTGCAGTAAGTGCAGCTTGCCGTCGCAAAAGGCCCACTCGATATCTTGCGGTAACCCCGTATAAAGCGCTTCGATCTCCAGGGCTGTTGCGCTCAGCTCGCTCAGCATGGCATCAGACATGGACGACTGATTTCGATCACCTTCTGCCACGTCTTCCATGCGGATGCCCTGATCACCGTCGTAGACGATTTGTTGCTCCTTGGGCCCAAGTACCGCTTCTTTTACAGAAAGGTCGTCGCGATTGATGATGAAGGTGTCGGGAGTAACCTGGCCGCCAACCACTGCCTCGCCGAGACCGAAACTTGCGTTGATGATCATCTCGGAGCGCTCGCCGCTGGCTGGGTTTGCAGTGAACAAGATGCCAGAGACTTCAGAAGGCACCATGATCTGTACTACTACGGCCATGGCCACGATGTCCTGTCCGATGCCGTTTTGATGTCTGTAGCTAATCGCCTGAGCGGTCCACAGTGATGCCCAGCATTTGCGCACCGCGTCGACCACCTCATCGCTGCCGCGAACGTTGAGGAAGGTTTCCTGCTGACCGGCGAAGGAGAAATCAGGGAGGTCTTCGGCGTTGGCTGATGAACGCACGGCTACTGGGATGCTTGCGTCTTGAAGGCCTGCATAAGCCGTCTTAATGTCTTTGACGATCTCAGCATTCATTGGCGTACTGAGGATCAGCGCCTTGATTTTCTCTGCGCTGTTATCAAAAGCAGGATAGCCGTCGCGCAATTCAGGTCGCGCCATTTCGAGAATGGTAGCCTGCAGGTCATTGTCTTTGACAAATTTCCGATAGGTGTCCGCAGTAACGAGGAATCCACCGGGAACAGCAAAGCCGGCACGGGCCATCTTTGCCAGCGATCGACCCTTGCCGCCGACGCGTTCCAGTGAATCTTCTGTTGTATTGATCGGCGCTGTATACATCTGGCTACACCCTTTTTAAACCCTGAATCGTTCTGTTAGCAGCGGAACGAGACGCGCGCTCGCGCGCGCAAATTCAATTGAAACTTCTCTGCTGATAACGGTAATGGTGGCAACAGCGACACTGCTATGTGCGTCATAAATTGGCACATAGCGCCGTACTTCACCGGAGGCTGGTATTATGCATTCTCGATATATGACTAGCATGTGATCTTTCGTATGACCTAAGAGAACCCACCCAAAACCCCTCAATGGGTGATCTTCTGGACGGTTTGGTGCAGCCTTGCTTTGCCCGGGCTTTGGATCTAGCAACCGTCTCATTGCCAGTGACCGTATGCTGACGGCTGGCGGAGCCGTCGACGCCTAGACATCAAACCATCTAACGAGGGGTTGCATGCGCAGAGTATTCAAGTGGTCGCTTTTGACTGTCGGCATCATCGCAGGGTTGCTGCTGTTACTGATGAGTTTCGGACCTGCTGTCTACATGCGCATGGTTAAACCTGATCATGAGTTTGGCTCGAAGCCTCTGCCTGATGCGCCCGACTACAGTCTTCGCTCCAGTTGGGCTGCCTGGCCAGACGATGCAAGCCCTGCAGAACGGTTGCCTGACAATCTTGTGCCCACACCGAATGCTGAGCGCCAGGCCGATGCCTTTTTTCTTCATCCCACATCCTATGGCGGCAAGCTAAGTTGGGTGCAGCCTATTGACGATGCAGAGACGCGGCGCAGTACTGATCTGGGTATGATTTCGCGTCAGGCATCTGCGTTCAATGACTGTTGTCGCGTGTATGCGCCGCGTTTCCGACAGTCGAATATCTCGGGCTACCAAGAAGAAAGCTATAACCAGATTTTCGATATCGGCTATCAGGACATCCGATCTGCGTTTAAGCACTTTCTGTCAGAAACGGAGCCTAATAGCCCCATCGTCTTAGCAGGCCACAGCCAAGGGTCTTTTCAGATGGTGCGACTCATCGCAGAAGAAATTGACCGTACCCCGCTAATGGATCGGTTGGTGGCGGCCTTTGTTATAGGCCGCCAGCTATCGAATGCAGTCGCTGCAGATCTTTATCAGGATGTCGAAATATGTCGCACACCGACCCAATTCGGTTGCCTGATTAGCGGGGACGCACACGAGGCCGATAAGACCCCCTCCAGGTTGGCTGACAGCGGCGGGCAGAAAAACTGGAATGGCACCGACTATTCGGGTTTTGCTGCCGGGCCAAGCATTTGCGTTAATCCTGTGACTTGGACCACAGATCGCCAGCCTAGCGACAGGTCTGACCATGTGGGCGCGTTAGAGGCTTGGACAAAAATAGCCGACGTAGACGAATCGCTTGGCGAACTTGTTGTCGGCAAAGTATCGGCCTATTGCGAGCAGGGCGATGGTTCTAACTGGTTGTTTGTCAATTCTGATCGCGGCGAAAAGCTGAAATCACAGGGCATTTGGGCGTACTTTGGCCGCAACCTTCACGGTTACGACTACAGCTTGTTATGGGCCAATATCCCGCAGAATGCGACGGTTCGAGTCGCAGCTCTTTTGCAGCATCGTGGGCACGCATTAATCAGCAACACACGGGCGGAAGACGTACGTTGATAGCTTCCAGCCCGTCTAAAATTTTTTCAGGCGATTACTGTTGTTGCTCATTCCTACGTCTTTTTGGCCAGCGCTCTAAATTGACCTGCAGCAGTTCAATGAGCGCACCGTCAGGGTCTTTGCAGACAGCGACTTCGGCCATGCGGTCTGGGCACTGGCTTGGTGGTGACAGAAATTCCACCTGCTGACTCAATAGATGCTGATAATCTGCCTGTAGGTCCTCTGATACCAAGCAAAGCCGTACGATCCTACGATCTTGGTTCTGCAATGGATGGCGCTTTTCTGCGACCGATAACTCGGTCAGATCGAGCTTAGGAAAACTCCTGCCCAACTGCATAATACAGGCTCGCCCCTGTGTGCCATGCGCAAGTGCTAGTGCCGCCGCAGCGTCCTCCGGTACGGCGCGTGTTTCGCCAGCTTCGAGACCCAAGTATGGGATGCCGGGCATGAATACCTCGAACCCAAGCCGCTCATAAAAACGGATCGACAGGTCAAGGTTGGCGACATTGATGTTGATATGGCCCCATCGAAATGGCTGGTTCATGTTGTATCTCTAACGGGCGTTAAAAAATGCCTCTGGCCGACGTATGCGATTCGTCAATAGCGCCAGCGCCCTTGGCAAGCCCGCCGCAGTCGTCCTGCACCACACTGCTACAGGTAATCTCCGCCGAGCACAGCCGGTGTCTCGCAGTAGGTGCCAAGGATGTGGCGCTGATGTTCCTTGATGCTCTCAGTTAGCGCCTCGGCGATGACGGGGATCTGGCCGTTCATTGCAAAGTATTTCAGCATGCCTTTATTTTGTTGTGTCAGCGGCATGATTTCCGGTGCTGGTACCAGCACGCACATACTCATGGTTGCCCAATAAACATCCGCTGCGGTGACCGTGCTGCCCACAAGGTAGGGTGAACCGTTTTTTGCTTGGGCAGACAGACGGCTATCAATGAGTGTCAGTACCTCTGCGATCTTTCTCGGCGCGGCTGCACTGGCGTCTTCGCTATAGCCATACTTTTGCGCCAACGCGCCGTCGCTGAGGATTCTCATATTCCAAACTATGCCGTCTTCGCCAAGCACGACTGCACACAGCCCCAGCACCTCGGCGCGCTGTTCGAAATTATCCGGTATTAGGGTTGGCGTATGGGGCGCGCCAATACGCTCCGCCAGCGACAATTGCTCAATCCAGACGTTCCGTGGCCGCTCCTCGTCATGGAACATGGTGGGAATGCTGGTTTGGCTGGTGAGTTCGTAGAGCCGAGCTTGCCGGTCTGCCCCAGTCTCTTTGTCCTTACCCATCATAGGGTGCAGAGCCCGGACCAGCGGTATGCCTTTGACAAAGCAAATGTTCTTCAATGCCTCTGCGTACAATGCCGGCAGCCCGGGAATAAATGTTATGCGGGTGCCTGATTGCATCGCTGCAGCTGCATCTAGCGTTATGAATTCCGGCCCTTGCGATTCCGCGTTCTGCATTTACTTTCCTCTCGTTGTACAGATGATTATCTTTGCCGAGGTGCATCCATCGAGTCAAAGCGTCTTTTGTTCTGCAGCGAATGTCATGGAGCCGCTGAGAACTATTGTTTCTAGGCTAACATTTGTTAGTTTATGACCGGTAGGCCTGACGAAACGCAATGCAGTTTCAAGTCTTTACGATATTGCTGTGGTTGCGTCGATGCTTGGTGAACATATGAAAATTGGTGGTTTGGGTTGGTTGGGAATAGTGTGCATGGTCGCAGGCTGTGGCTATATTTCAGGTGCAGAACCACAGTTACAGGCGAGTAAAGGGGTATTGGTCTGTTCTTTTGCCGACAAAAAACAATTGTTTGAGGTGTTTGTCCGCACAGAGGAAGGTGACAAGTCTGCGCGATTGGTCATAGCAGATCTCCGGCACGGTACTGCGCTTAACTATGGCCGCATGCCCGCGCAGACGAATCAGCAAAGGCTTGTCGTTACTCAAAAAACGGAAAGCTCAGCCCTGCGCAGTGTGCGTTTACACGAGGTAAACCTTGTAGACCTGACTTACCAAAGACGTTCTTCGATTTACATGGGCGACAGCCCGCCATTAATCTCTCGAGAAGGTGGCAGGTGTCGGATAGCCTCGGAAGATAGTTTCGCAACGATGTTAGAGACGGCGGCGCTGGTCCAAACGTACTCAGGGCCAGATTAAAGGTGACAAACGAATGGCTGGCAATTGGTGCTGATAAGTCCCGTTATTTCTACAGACATATGCGCCACAGAGAAGAGGCTAAGCTTATGAATCCCACCTTTCAGGATCCCAGTGTTGTTGCGATGCAATGGGTCTTTGTCGGTGTCCTCGCTGTTTCCCTACTTGTTCTGGCCTTTCTTCGGAAGCGGGCGAGTGCCTACGTAGTCACGGCTTTACCCCTGGTTGCCTTAGCTTCCCATCAAGTCGAGGAATATTTGCTGGCACCTCTTGTGCTTGGCAACGATTATCATTTTTTGAATTGGGCTTTTCGCTCGGGTCTCGACATATCGCCTATGACCGTGGTGAGCGTGAATCTGCTTGGCTATTTCGGCGCGACTATTCTTTATGTCCTCAGACCAGCAACGCTAGTATTTGCGCTGGTGTTTCTATTCATTAATGCAATGGCTTTGGGGAATGGGGTATTCCACATAGGCGTGGCGACGGTTCAAAGCGGCTACAGTCCCGGCATGATTACAGCGCTTTTCATGTTTCTACCTCTGTACATAAAGTCTGTGATGCTGGCTTCGGAGCAGGGTGCTTCGCTGCGAGAAATATTTGGCCTCAGCCTCTATGGCTTTGTCGCGCATTTTGTTCTTATCTGGTTGGTGAAGTGACTGCCCGCAAGCAGGTTGCCACGCAGATAGCCATGTGAACGGCGGCTTCGTCATTCGCATGCATCTGTGGACTATTCAGGTGACAACAAACTGCCGGCTTCGTTGAGTTTTTCAATTCGCCTTGGGGTTTGGCTCGCCAAAATATTGCGTTATGTCCCCCACGCGTGTTTTGTGCTCGCTCTCACGCTTTTAGGAGGAATGGTTTTTAGTCCGGCAACGGGGCCGGCTCGGTGGAGTTTGTTGGGCTTCGCAACAGCAGTCTTTGTCAGGTTGCTGTTATTCACATTCCTAAACAGAAAGGCGTTGTATACGAGTAGTACCCCGTTCGAGCCGACGACTGAAGGCTCTACCCGTATCTTTATCGTTAAAGGTCCTCTCTGCTCGAGTTCAAAGGGCTTTTTTGTACGCTGTCATATCTATGCCAAAAGCCTGATATCGCGCCTCCACGGCTGCTACCGTTTCGGGACTCCAATAGTCATGGCCCGGTGGTGGAAAACCGAGCACGGTGCGCTGATCTACACTGGCCTGTGCAATCAGCTTTTCCATCAGCTTATCGCTTTCATACATCGACCAAGACCAACCTGAGTGCAGTACACCCAACCAGTCCCGACCGGTTTTGGTAAAGGTGAGGTTTTGCACTAAACGCAGTGCGTCTTGCTTTACCGGGCGACCTCGATGCCAGGTGTCGTGGCGATAAAAGAGCACAGACCCAAACTGGTACTTGGCAACCAGTTCCCTTGCATACAGGTGCTGTTGGCGAAAGGCTGCGGCTGCTGGGTCGCGCTCGGTCATATAGGCTTCGGCTGCCTGTCGATCGTTTATGTAGTCTAAATCTCCGACTCCGGGTGCCTGCACAATTGGCCAAGGGTAGGCGGGATCGTCAGGGCCGTTACGCGGCACGACTGCGGTGGCACCCTCACATTCTTTGTAATCGTTCAGATAAATAATCATCTCGACCGCTTCGGGACTTTCCCAAGGCGGCGGGTGCACTAGGCTATGGTTCGGATAGTCGCAGTGCATCCGCTGGTCTCGATTGGCCTCAGGGTCCTTTGAATCTGCCCCCCCGTACTTAGGCCAAAGATCGGACTGAGTTAGCCGCAGTTGCCAAATAGGCAGGTTCAACAGGTCGGCAACAGCCTGCAGTAAGGCAGGATGCAGGGTGATCGAGTTAAAGGCTGCTGACCGCGAAGGGAAAACAAATTTTTGGCTGCTGCTGAAATCAAAATACTGCTCGGCGGCCGCGCTATTTGGTGCTGGGTAGAAAGCCAATGCGTCTTCTTTCAAGGTTTGCAGAAGTGAGCGAGGCAATAGATCGTGGATCAAGGCGAAGCCCCTGTCGCGCCAGCTGCTGATATGTGCATCGTCCAAACGGGCTTTAGTCAGGCCCTCTGATTGCGCATAGTTTATGGACTGGTTGGGCATAGATCACTCCGCTAGGCCATCTTCTGGCACCTGCCACCGAAGGCAAATCCGTCGACAAGCCTACCAAAGTTGCCGTAAGCAGGTGACTATGCCACTCGTTAACTGGTATTAAATTTTTGGGTTGGCGGTGATGGTTGCAAAGCACGTGAGTGAACGGCCTGTGTTTTCGTCCCGGGCAGTTCTGATGAACTTTCTGGTATTGGTCCTGTGCTCCCAATTTGCCTTTTCTGTGCTAGCGATGAAGGGTGCATTGCTGCCGCAGATGTTAGAACTGTGGAATATCTCCAAGACTCAGTTTGGCATCCTCATGTCAATTTATGGCGTTGTTCACAACATCCTCTATGTCGCTTTGGCCTGGGTTCAGGATCGTTTTTCATCCCGAGTGTTGATCCCCTTAAATATGGTTATGGGTGGGCTCACAACGTTCTTTCTTGGCCAAACCACCGACTTTGCGACGCTGTGTTTTTTGTTCGTAATGTTATCCCTTTGGTGCGAGGGCGCTTTTTGGCCAGCGGTCCTTTCTGCAGTGCGTAAGACCACCGACGACACCAACCAAGGCAAAATTTTCGGGTTGCTTGAAGGTGGCCGGGGTGGCGTTGAGCTGCTGCAAAATGGCGTTACCGTTGGGCTCTATGTGTTCATGGGCTATAGCATTCTCGGGCTGCAGCTGGCCTTTATGCTCAACGCGGTTGTCATGGTCGTTCTTGGGGTTGTGGCTTGGTTTATGCTACCGGCGGAAACGTTGCTGAAGACTGCTAACAATCCGAGTTTGGCGAATCAGGAGGTGCTAGCGGGTATGCGGTTAATTTTGCGGGTGCCCGAGGTTTGGCTTGCTGGGGCAGCCGGCTTTTGTGTTTATTTTGTCTATACCGCCATGCCGTACTTTGTCACCTACCTTGGCGAGATGTACGCATTACCGGCCTTGGCAATTTCATTATTTGGCATCGCCTCCACATCGGGTGGCCGCATCGCTGTTGCCTTGCCGTCGGGCTATCTTGCCGAGCGCTTCCTCGGTGGCGCTGTGGGTGGGCTTGGTGCAGGCTTTGTGCTCACGTCAACACTGGCAATTTTAATGGTGTTACTTACCTTAGGCGGCGCTTCCTCGTGGGTAGTGATGATTTGCTTGATGGCCTTTGCGTTTGCAATTTTCTTCATGCGCGCCCTGTATTTTGCGCCTTATGGAGAAATGGGATTGCCCCAGCGTTTTTCAGGCTCGGCCATAGCCTTGGCTTCTTTCATCGTCTACCTACCATCGTCCTTCGCGTATCTGCTGTGGGCGCTGATTCTAGATGGCAATCCCGGCGGGGTTGGCTATGCGCTGATGTTTCTCGCGTTGAGCATTGTTTCCATTGTTGGCCTGTTGTTCGCGCGCACTCTGCGCCAGCGCATGCGTAGCGGCACGTCGAGTCGGGTTGCTGATCGAGTCGCTGAGCTGGATGCGGGACTTGGCCTAGGTGGTGCAGAGAAAAAACTAAGCGACCAGATAAACCAAGGTCGTTACTAAGGCAACGGTCTAACAAACGGGTAAGTGGAACAGAACAAAATGAAAATAACGCCTCACGAACACGACTTTGGTGCCGCTATTGAGGGCGTCGATTTGTCCACGCCGCTTAGCGTCGAAGCGACGACTCAAATTAGGCAGGCTTGGTTACAGCATAAGGTTGTCTATTTCCCCAACCAAATAATGTCATATGAGCAGCTAGAAGCATTTAGCCTTGCCATTGGGCCCTTTGGCGACGATCCCTATGTACTGGCCATTGATGGACATGAGCATATTGTCGAGGTGCGGCGCGAACCCGAGGAGGACGTGCCCTTGTTTGGCGGCACTTGGCATTCAGATTGGTCGTTTCAGCCGACGCCGCCAAATGCCACCATCCTCCACGCGAAAGTAATTCCACCGGTTGGTGGCGATACTCACTATGCGGATGGGGTTCGTGCTTATGCAGAGCTCGATCAAGGTCGACAAAAAGAACTAGAAAGTCTTGAGGCAATTCACAGCGCCCGCAAACCCTACAGCCATGAGGGGGTTAAATCCGGCGGCGGCGATAGACGCAGCATGACGCTGCTCCCCAGTGACGATGCACTCAAAACACAGGCGCATCCCCTAGTGCGAACGCACCCGGAAACTGGGCAAAAGGCGCTTTGGGTTAACCCGCTGTACACGATTGGCGTGGCGGGACTGTCTGATGAAGAGGGCGCTCACTTGCTGAACCAATTATTCGAGCATATGCGGCAACCCCAGTTTATTTATCGCCACCGTTGGCAGCCCAACATGCTGGGTATTTGGGACAACCGCTGTGTGATGCACAGCGCTCAGGGCGGCTATGCCGGACATCGGCGAGTTTTGCATCGCTTGACGGTTGCAGGTAGCGAACCCCGGTAGGTTCAAGTAGTTTCTAGCAATGGTTTGTTTGGAGACAATTTAAATGAAAAGCCCCTACAGCATTGCGATTGGCACTTTGATGATGATTGGCTTGCTAGGTTGTGCAAGCGAGGTAGAGCAAGAAGCATCACCGACGATGGAATTGTTTTTGAGTGGAGCGCAAATCTCCGGCGTGAACGGTATCCACTTTGGGCCAGATGGGCATCTATACGCTACCTCTGTAATCGGCTCCGACATATCAGTAATAGACACCCAAACCAATGAAATTATCAAACGCTATGGTGCTGAAGATGGCGTTTTCGGCCCCGATGATTTGGCATTTAATACCCAAGGCGATTTTTATTGGACCAGCATACTGACGGGTGAAGTGGCCGGTTTTCTTCAAGACGGCACGCGACAAATAGCCGCTAATCTTGCCCCCGGAGTTAACCCAATTACCTTTTCTGACGATGGTCGGCTGTTTGTGGCCCAGTGCTTTTTTGCGGACGGCGTTTTTGAGGTAGATCCTATGGGGGCACAGGAACCAAGAACTATCCGCGATGACTTGGGTCCAGGCTGCGGACTGAACGGCATGGATTGGGGGCCAGACGATCGTTTATATGGTCCCCGCTGGTTCAACAACGAAGTGGTTAGCCTCAACGTAGACACCGGAGAGCTTCGTGTCGAGGCGACAGGTTTTGTGGTGCCCGCGGCGGTTAAATTCAACTCGAAGGGAGAACTGCATATTCTAGATACCGGGGCTGGCACGGTAGTGAAGCGTAATTCTGATGGCTCTCAGGTTGTCCTAGCGCAACTGCAAACTGGGCTCGACAATTTTGCCTTCGACGCACAAGACAGGTTGTTTGTCTCCAGCTATGCCGATGGCTCTATCGTCAAAGTTGTAGGTGAGGGTGTTGCAGAAGTGCTACCGCCGGGCATTGCCCATCCCGGAGGTTTGGCTGTACTGGATGAGCAGTTAATCGTCGCCGACCTGCAGTCTCTGCGAGCAATTGACATGGGCACTCACAAGGACTCTTGGGCGTTACGCAATATCTTTCAATCGTCGCCGCTGGGCACGACCACCGCAGTTTCAACTCTTGGTGAAAACTTGTTGTTAACTAGCTGGTTGGACAACTCCGTGAAGCTATTGAATCCAAATACCGGCGCAGTAATGCAGAGTATGGAGGGGCTGGACGTACCGGTTTCGGCGACGGTTTTTAATGGGTTTTATGCTGTTGTTTTGCATGGCTCGTCTTCCCTTGTGTTGCTCAACATGGATGGTTCATTCCACAAGACGCTGAGCGATGACTTTGCTGCGCCTACCCATGTAGTTGCCTATGAGAATGGCCTGCTGGTCTCTGATTACACCCGTGGTGAGCTAATCAAAGTGACGGCAAGTGGAGAGACGACAGTTGTCGTCGATGGCTTGACGGCGCCGGAAGGGTTGGCTCTACGGGGCGAGACGATTTTTGTTTTCGAGGGCAGCACAGGCAAAATAAAGACCTACAGAGACGGGCAGATTGAAACAATTGCGACCCTAAGCGCTAGTAGCCCCGCAGCAACACCACTGCAGCCACCGTCGATGATTTTTAACGACTTGGTTGTTCATCGGGATTATTTATA
>CAJWZG010000014.1 GCA_913049565.1 uncultured Gammaproteobacteria bacterium | reverse complement strand
GCGGCCCGATGGACGTTGGCATTGTGGCTACGGTAGTAATTTTCTATTGCGCCGATCACGCTCTGGGGTTTTTGCGTAGTGGCACCATTGTCCAAGTAAACCAGGGGTTTGCCGCGACTGCTGCGCTGCAATATGGGGAAGTCATTGCGGATGTTCATAGGCCTACAGATGCTCCGCCGATAAGTGTCTCAAGTGCTGATTCTGCCAGCGGGCCATCAATACACTGACGCAAGAAGCCTTGGCTGAGCAGGGCCTGCGCTGCACCTTGGTCGATGCCTCGGCTGAGCAGATAGAACAGCGCTTCCTGCGAGATAGTGCCGACGGTAGCGCCATGGGCACAGCTCACGTCGTCGGTATAAATTTCCAGTTCAGGCTTGGTGTTGATGGTGGCATGTTCGCCCATGCCAAGGTTTTTGTTAGCTAGCTGGGCATCGGTACCTGCTGCGCCCTCGTGAATATGAATGCGACCGTTAAACGAACATTTGCCGCCGTTGGCAACAATGTTGTGAATTGTTTGCTGACTGCGACCGCGAGGCTGCCGATGTTCGAGGGTGAACTGTTGGTCTAGGGCAGTTTTACCTTCGACGCTGCCGGCTGATATTAGGTTAGCCTCTGCACCTTGGCCGTCCATGAGGACGTGAATATCCTGCCGGCGGCTAGCGCAGCCTGTCACGTGATTGTGCAGGCGGTAACTCGCATCGCGCTGCAAGCGCACATTCAGGTACTGCCAATGAGCGCCTGCGGTATCCAGAGCATTGCGTGAATGTTTCATCTCGGCATTAGCGGCGAGATCAATCCAGATGGTTTGCTGGGCATCGCTGTCGCAATCCGAAATTTCGTTCAACGTCAGCGAGGCACCCTCGGCAACGCGAATTAAAACCGGCACTGTGCTAGATGCGTGTACCAAGGTTAGGATTTCAGTGGTTGGTGCAGATATATCGATGGTCAAGATATTCGAGGCGTAACAAAGGCGTGCAAATGCCTCGGGTGCTTGATCGAGGTCAAAACCGACCAGCGGTACGGGTTTGGTGGTTTGCTGTAGGTCAATACCAGGCTGCTGCTCACCGCTGATCTGCGGCAGGTTGGCAGCAGTATGGGTGGCGCCGAGAAAGACCTCGGCCTTGGTATATTTCCAGCGCTCTCGGTGGGCCGCAGAGTTCAGCGCTCGGTGCAGGGCCTCGGGCAGGGGTGTCTGCGCCGCATTTGGCGTCGGGGCCAGCCAGTCTGGGGTCGCCAACTCGGCGGGCAGGGTTAGGTCAGCCATGCATAGCCCTTGGCTTCAAGCTCCAGAGCCAGGCTCTTGTCGCCAGATTCGATGATCTGGCCATTGGAAAGTACGTGTACGAAATCCGGCACGATGTAATCAAGTAACCGCTGATAGTGGGTAATTAGCACAACGCCATTGCTTGCGCTGCGATAGCGGTTGACACCTTCGGCGACCACCTTCAGTGCGTCAATATCAAGGCCGGAGTCGGTTTCATCCAGCACGGCGAGTTTTGGATCAAGTAACAGCAGCTGCATGATTTCGTTGCGCTTCTTTTCGCCGCCACTGAAACCTTCGTTGACCCCGCGCTTTAAGAAAGCTGGGTCTAGGTCTAGGGACGATGCCAGTTCCCGAACTTGGCGCATGAATTGGGCCGTATTTGGTTGTTCTTCGCCGCGCGCCCTGGCCAGTGAGTCGATACTGGCCTTAAGGAATTCCATGTTGCTGACGCCGGGAATTTCCACTGGGTATTGAAACGCCAAAAATACCCCAAGTTGGGCGCGTTCATAGGGTTCCAGTTCGAGCAGCGGGCTACCTTCCAAGGTGGCAGCTCCATCATCAACCTGATAGCCGGGTCGGCCCGATAACACGTTAGCCAGAGTCGATTTGCCAGAACCGTTCGGTCCCATAATGGCGTGCACTTCACCAGCCTCTACGGTGAGGTTTAAGCCCTTAAGAATGGGCTGAGTCTGGTCGTCGGTGATTACACTTGCATGCAGGTCAGAAACGTTGAGCAGGCTCATCCCACCGCACCTTCTAAGCTGACTTCCAGCAGCTTGCCTGCCTCTACAGCAAATTCCATTGGCAGTTCCCGGAAGACTTCTTTGCAAAAGCCGTTGACGATCATGCTCACCGCCTGCTCGGTTTCAATGCCACGTTGCTGGCAGGCGAACAACTGATCGTCGCTCACCTTGGAGGTGCTGGCCTCGTGTTCGATGGTTGCCGAATTGTTCTTGTTTTCGATGTAGGGGAAGGTGTGAGCACCGCACTGATCGCCAATTAGCAGCGAATCGCACTGGGTAAAATTACGCGCGTTTTGGGCAGTGGGGGAAATACGCACCAGGCCGCGGTAGCAGTTCTCGCTGCCACCTGCGCTAATGCCCTTGGAGACAATCGTGCTCTTGGTATTTTTGCCCATATGAATCATCTTGGTGCCGGTATCCGCCTGCTGGCGATTGTTTGTCAACGCGACTGAGTAAAATTCGCCAACGGAATCGTCACCCCGCAGTACAACGCTGGGATATTTCCAGGTGATAGCTGAACCGGTCTCTACTTGAGTCCAAGAAATTTTCGCTCGCGGGCCAGCACAAACACCGCGTTTGGTAACAAAATTGTAAATGCCGCCTTTGCCGTTTTCGTCCCCGGGGTACCAGTTTTGCACTGTCGAGTATTTAATTTCCGCATCGCCAAGGGCGACCAGTTCAACCACTGCTGCGTGCAGTTGGTTTTCATCGCGCATGGGCGCGGTACAGCCTTCCAGATAGCTCACATGAGAGCCTTCGTCAGCGATGATAAGAGTGCGTTCGAACTGGCCGGTATTGCGTTCGTTTATCCGAAAGTAAGTCGACAGCTCCATGGGGCAGCGCACACCCTTGGGGATGTAAACAAAGGAGCCGTCGCTGAATACCGCAGAGTTCAGTGCCGCATAGTAGTTGTCGCGCTGTGGGATAACTGAGCCGAGATACTTTTGCACCAACGCTGGGTGGCTGTGTACTGCTTCGGAGATGGGGCAAAAAATCACCCCGGCCTCTGCCAGCGTTTCTTTAAATGTAGTGGCAATGGAGACGCTGTCAAAAACCACGTCGACAGCAACGTTGGCACCGGCTGGGGTGCCGACCGCGGCTGGATCAGGAACCACGCCTGCCAGAGCGGCCTGCTCGTGCAGCGGAATACCGAGTTTTTCGTAGGTACGCAGCAGTTCAGGATCGACCTCCTCCAGCGAGCGCGGGCCATCTGCCTGGCTCTTGGGAGCGGAATAATAAGAAATACTCTGAAAGTCTATGGGCGGGTAGTGCACATGGGCCCACTTCGGTTCGCGCATTTGCTGCCACTGGGCGTATGCCTGTAGGCGCCACTGGGTGAGCCATTCGGGTTCACCCTTGCGGGCAGAAATGTACTTAACCACAGATTCATCCAAGCCCGGCGGCAGGGTCTCTGATTCCACGTCGGTGACGAAGCCCGCGTGATACTCGGTACCGGCTTCGACTAACTGATCAACACTGGATTTGGTCACAGGATCTCCGATGGTGGCGCCTCGTGGCGATGCCAAGAGCCTTGGCGATTATGCCCGCCACTGGGCGTTTAGGGTCGCAAATTCTACAGGCAGCATGCCAAGCAAGCAAAACCACTACTTAGACGCTTTGGTTGGGGCAAAACCCAGTGCTGCAAGGGCGGGAAGCGGATAAATCGCCGATAGATTCAGGTCAAAGCTAGACAGTGCCCCGCTCAGGCAGCGGAGCATGCTTGCGCGCCGATGTTGGTCAAAATTTGTCGACAAACACGCCCAATGCACGGGCGTCTGATTCATACTTAGCGGTGACACGATTTGACCTGCTTGGCTTGGAATTCGGCAACAGGTTCGACCTAGTAACACCCCCTATGAGGTACAGATGATGCCCAAGCTTCAGCGACTTCCTGAGGAACATATCGACTTTGCCTATGGCATCTTTTTGCTGCAGGACTCGCACCGGCTGATAAAGGCGCTCAAACGGCGCTACCAGCCCTCGGTACATGGCACCCGCACTTGGGGTTCGGCCTTTTTGCTGATGGACTACTTGCAGGAGCATCCGCCGGCTAGGGGGCGTCGAGTGATGGAGCTTGGCTGTGGTTGGGGAGCAAGCTCGGTATTTTGCGCCCACCATTTTGCCTCCAAGGTCACCGCCGTTGACCTAGACCCAGCGGTGTTTCCCTTCGTGGACGTTTTTGCCGAAATCAATTCCGTTGAACTGACCAACAGATGCTCGGACTTTACCCGGCTAACCGGGCCGCAGCTTGGCCAACACCAATTGATCGTGGGCGGTGATATTTGCTTTTGGGATAATTTAGTCAAGCCGCTAAAACTGCTAGTTAATCGCGCGATTAAAAACGGCACCAAGCGCATAGTGCTCACTGACCCCGGTCGGCCGCCGTTTTATGAGCTCTGCGATCAACTGTCGAAAACCCACGAGGTCTCGCTGCAGGAGTGGTATGCCATTGAGCCGGATCGTTTTGTGGGAGAGGTGGCCGAAATTCGGCCGAGAAAAAAGTAGGCCGACAAGCAGGTCTAAGGGGTTTCCTGCATGGGGCAACCCAAGTGGCGAAGATAGGCGGCCTTAAGTTTGCTATGCAGTTCTGGCTCGGTAGTGCGCTCGATTGTCCGCTGCAACTGTTCGGCAGCAATATCTGGGCGTGGCGGAAGCGGGAGCAGCGCATCGGCCCAGAAACTCTGTTGGCACTGTGCCGCAGTCATGGTGTTTGCCTTGCTAGCCGTCTGCTCGGCGTCAGCAGTAGTCATGCTCGCTGGTGCGGACGCCATTGGTGCAGGCCCAGTTGATGCAGACTCAGCTGCAACTGTCTGACCGTTTACAGTGACGAGGACAACCAGCGCTAGCACGCAGGCGGGCTTGAGGCAGCATATGAAGTGGCCGTGATCTGTCATGCAGTGAATGCTGCATAATTCTGTAGTCGATTGCATCTTTTTGATTGTTAGCGGCCATGGCTCTCGAACTGGTGAATAGGGGTTCGGTGTGAATCGCGGCGGAAGTGGCCTAACATTCGGGCTTGGCTAATTGGGGATTGCTGGTGCAATACGACATTCAAATTGACGCGCGTGGTCTGCTTTGTCCAGAGCCCTTAATGCTTGTGCGCAACAAGGTGCGTGAACTGGCAAAGGGCTGCGTGCTGCATATTCTCGCTACTGACCCAACCGCCGAGCGCGACTTTGAACACTTTTGCCAGTTCATGAAGCACGACTATTTGCAGGTTGATCGCGCGGGCTGGCAGGGCGACGATCAGGTATTGCAGTTCTGGATTCGCAAGAGCGGCTAGTCATCGTGATCTATCTACCCGCCCCACATATAAGTGATGAAGTGCTTTCTTTGTTGATCGTTCAGATGTTCTCCGATTGCTTTACGGCGCACTTCAACACGCAGCTGCTCGGCGGTGCTACGGAGCCTCTCTATCGACCAGCCTGCCCGGGCGAGCCTGCGCTGCTGATGTTTCGAGAGGACTATCCCGCATCTGCGCTGCACGAAGTCGCACACTGGTGTATTGCTGGCGCAACTCGCCGCCAAAAGGAAGATTTCGGCTATCACTATATCTGCGCTCCGCGTAGCTCAATGCAGCAGCGCGAATTTTTTAGCGCAGAGCTGCGCACTCAGAGTTTGGAGCGTTTTTTTGCGGATGTGCTAGGTCTTACTTTTAAGCCCAGTGCTGACAATTTTGAGGCGGATGTTGATGCCTTCGCCAAGGCCATAGACGCATACTCACCCCAGCTTGATACTTGGCTTTGCTCCGCTGGCGGCGTCCGGGCGCGGGTATTCGCACAGGCGCTGGCTGCGCTGCGCTCAGCGTTGTCAGCATCCGCGCCGCACGATGGGGCCTATGAATCAATTCCCCAACCCATAGTAGGCCTAAGGACCCCATGATCGAACAACAAGCCAGGCAAGTCGACACATTCGGCGATAGCGCCATCGGGCGGGTTGAATGCGTCGTCATCGGGGCCGGGGTGGTAGGCCTCGCTGTAGCCTCGCAGTTGGCTGCCGCTGGCCGAGAGGTCATTGTTCTGGAGCAGCATTCGGCCATTGGCACTGAGACCAGCTCACGCAACTCTGAAGTCATTCATGCAGGTATCTATTACCCTGCAGGAAGCCGCAAGGCTCAGCTTTGCGTGCGCGGCAAACAGTTGCTGTATGAACATTGTGAGGCTTACGCGGTGCCCTTTAAGCGTTGTGGCAAAGTCATTGTTGCAACCGGTCCGCAGCAGCGTGCTGTTGTCGATGGATACGTTGCCCAGGCCGAGGCCAATGGCGTTTACGACCTGCGTTGGCTGGGTCAAGCCGAACTCAACGAACTGGAGCCCGAAGTTTGTGGCGTCGGCGCAGCGCTCTCACCTTCCACCGGTATTATTGACTCTCACGCCTACATGCTCAGCTTACAGGGCATTATCGAGGCCAATGGCGGCTTCCTTGCGCTGCAGAACAAAGTCTTGGGTATTGATCGTGCTGAGTCCTTATTGGTGCGTACCGAGCAAATGACTTTGGCAGCAGACTGGGTGATTAACGCTGGCGGTTTGCATGCGCCTGAATTGGCTAAGAATACGCCTGGGGCACCCAAGGCCCATTACGCCATCGGCCACTACTACACCTATTCTGGGGTGCAGCCCTTTCAGCGTTTGGTGTATCCCACCGCTGAACAAGGGGGTCTGGGCGTGCATGTGACCTTGGACCTTGGAGGGCAGGTAAAGTTTGGTCCCGACGTGCGCTGGGTTAAGTCTATGGACTACACCTTTGATGACAGCAGACGCGCAGCTTTTATAGAGGCCATTCGTGCCTATTACCCCGGTCTAGACGAGACCCGGCTACAGCCAGGCTATACGGGTATTCGGCCCAAAATCGCCGGGCCGGGGGAGAACGCAGATTTTCTGATACGTGGTCCCTTGGAACACGGTGTTAGAGGTCGTATTGACTTGCTTGGTATCGAATCTCCCGGGCTGACCTCCTCCTTGGCTATCGCCGAGGCGGTTAGCGAGGTAATGGGCGTTGGCTGATTCCCAGTGGCAAGCGCCGGCTTTAAAGATTGGTTTTGTGGTCAACCCGCTGGCCGGTATCGGTGGCGCCGTAGGCTTGCAGGGCAGCGATGGTGTGTCTGTGCAGCAAGAGGCCATCAAACGTCAGGGCCAACCCCAAGCTCCAGAACGGGTAAGGGTGTTTCTACAAGCGCTGATGCAAGACTTGGGTGCAGAGTTTGAGCAATTGGCATGGCTTACGTGGGGCGGAGCCATGGGGTTAGAGCTACTTCGTGCCAACGACATCCCTGCTCGGGTGCTAGGTCAGCCACAACAAGTCACCGATGCCGCAGATACGCGGCAAGCCATAGGTGCGCTATGTTCTAACGATATTGACCTGTTGCTTTTTGTGGGCGGTGATGGCACGGCAAGGGATGTACTGGCTGCGGTTGCACCCCAAACCTGCGTGCTCGGCCTACCAGCCGGGGTGAAAATGCATAGCGGTGTTTTTGCCATCAGTCCCAGTGCTGCGGCTGTCGTAGTGGCGGGGCTGCTTCGTGGCAGTATGATTGGCCGTCTTAGCCGTGAAGTACGTGACTACGCTGGTGATCTACAGGCCGCAGCAGGGCAAGTTGTAACCCAGCGCTTTGGCGAGCTGTGGGTGCCGGAAGCTGGCGGATTCTTACAGCAAATGAAAATTGGCGGCAAGGAAGATGAAGCCTTGGTGGTGCAGGAGATTGTCGCCTACTTTTTGGATAACCCGGATATTTATCAGAACAAAGCCTTGGTGGTGGGGCCAGGAAGTACCTGCTTGGCCGTTAAGCAGGCACTTGGGCTGGGCGGTACCCTGCTAGGCTGTGATGTGCTGCTCGCAGACGGCAGCAGTATGGCAAACGCGACTCGCCAACAGCTTGAACAACTGGTGCAAGAAACCCCAGTGCATCTGCTTTTGAGTTTCACACGACACCAGGGTTTCTTGCTCGGGCGCGGTAATCAGCAGTTCAGTGCAGAGCTAATTGCCGCCCTGGATTGGACTGAGGATGTCACAGTGCTGGGGT
Organism: uncultured Gammaproteobacteria bacterium; assembly: GCA_913049565.1. Next base: position 14,283 of record CAJWZG010000014.1, on the reverse strand, counting down.
CGCGCACCAAGCTTGCGAGTCTGGACCATCGGCCCATGCTGGTGGATAGCGGCAATAAGGCCCTAGACGGCCAGATTTCCGGCCTAACCAGTGTGCTTGCCGGATACGATGATTTCTTACTCTATCGAGTCAGCGATACTTTGCTCTCAGCGCCGTCGGCCTAGTTTTGGGCCGACGCCTCTACGACTGGCGGTAGGTTGAAAGGAATCGCTTAAGCCGCCCCATTGATTCGTGGAGTTGCTCCGTATGCGGCAGAAAGACCGCGCGGAAATGATCGGGTTCGTGCCAATGGAAACCACTGCCTTGCACCATGAGTACTTTTTCTGCCACTAGAAAATCGAGGATAAAACGCTCGTCGTCCACGATATTGAATTTTTCCGTGTCGATTTTAGGGAACAAATACAGCGCCCCTTTGGGCTTTACGCAGGATACGCCGTCAATCTCGTTTAACAGTTCCCAAGCGACATTGCGTTGTTCGTATAAACGTCCACCGGGTTGCGTTAGCTCGAAAATACTTTGATGACCGCCGAGGGCGGTTTGTATCGCATGTTGGCTGGGAACGTTGGAGCACAGCCGCATAGATGCCAGAATGTTCAAGCCTTCGATGAAGTCGCCAGCGCGTTCTCGCGCACCACTGACGATCATCCAGCCAGTACGGAACCCGGCGACGCGGTAAGATTTTGATAGGCCGCTGAATGTCATAAACAGTAGATCATCGGCATAGGATGCCAGCGGTATGTAATGCTGATCGTCGAATAGAATTTTGTCGTAAATCTCGTCAGCGAAAACCACCAAATCGTTTTCCCGAGCGATCTGGATTAACGCTTGCTGCATCTGGGGCGCGTACACAGCGCCGGTGGGATTGTTCGGATTAATGACAACAATGCCCCGGGTTTGCGGGTTAATTTTGCTGCGGATATCGGCAAGGTCTGGCTGCCAGTCGTCGTCTTCGTCGCAGAGGTAATGAACCGGCTTGCCCCCGCAAAGGTTTACCGCCGCGCTCCACAGCGGGAAGTCTGGGCTTGGCACGAGTATTTCGTCGCCATTGTTCACTAACGCCTGCATCGACATCACGACCAGCTCCGACACGCCGTTGCCGATATACACGTCTTCCACGTCAACGTCGGGGATATTGACTTGCTGGCAGTACTGCATCACAGCCTTGCGTGCGGCAAACAAACCCTTGGAGTCGCAGTAACCCTGAGAGTTGGGAATGTTGCGTACCACATCGCGGAGTATTTCTTCTGGCGCACTAAAGCCCCAAGGCGCTGGATTGCCTATGTTGAGCTTTAGAATTTGGTGGCCTTCCGCTTCCAGTTGATTGGCGGCCGTAAGCACCGGTCCCCGGATGTCGTAGCAAACATCTGCCAGTTTGTCAGACTTGCGAATGGTTCTAGAGGGCGGTTGCAGCGGCTCTACCTGTGTCATTGGCTTTCCTAAGTGGCGTTGCATCCGTTTGCGGCTTAGACCAACTGCAGAAGAATGCCTGAGAGCACTAGTCTAAGGCGCTGACTTTGGCTTAGCATCAACAAAGTAGAGAAAAAGAGGTGATTGTGAACTCAGAATCCGAAAAAATCGTCAAAAGCGATGAAGAATGGCATAGCCAGCTATCGCCGGAAGAATATGCAGTGACCCGTCAAGCGGGAACCGAGCGCCCGTTTACTGGAATTTACTGGGACGAAGAGCGACCGGGCACCTACTTATGCAAGTGTTGCGACAGTCCGCTATTCGACGCAGACACCAAATTTGATGCAGGCTGCGGCTGGCCGAGTTTTTTTGCACCGCTAGAGTCAGAAGCGTTAATTCATCAGGAGGACAACTCCTTGGGTATGCGTCGCATCGAAGTGCTGTGTGCTCGCTGTGATGCCCATTTGGGGCACGTCTTTCCAGATGGCCCAGAGCCTACGGGACTGCGTTACTGCATGAATTCGGTGTCGCTAACCCTGCATGCCGATTCGTAGCAGCCGCTAAAACGTAAAACACAGCCTTGGACCTGATTAGCTTCGGGTTTTTGGTTGCAACTAACGAGACTAATTATTTTGGGGAGAAATAGATGAGTCCAGCAGATACCGCCGCCACCCACCCGGATAAGCCCGCTTACACCATGGCCGAAACTGGGGCCGTTGTGACCTTTGCCGAACTGGAAGCCAGTGCTAATCAAGGGGCGCAATTGCTGCGTTCGCTCGGACTCCAGCGCGGTGATCACATCGCCATTTTGCTTGAGAACCATCCACGTTTTTTCCAGATCTGTTGGGCCGCTCAGCGCTCGGGTATTTATTACACTGCCATTAGTTGGCGCTTGCAGCAGCAGGAAGTCGACTACATTGTGAATAATTGCGAAGCTCGGGTTTTCATTACCTCCTATGCACGCAAAGAGGTGGTAGAGCCCTTGGCTGGCAACATGCCACTGGTCGAACAAGCCTACATGTTGGACGGCACCATTGACGGCTTTGCCAGTTGGGAGGATGCCACAGCAGCCATGCCGACCCAGCCCATTGCGGATCAAAGCGAAGGCGCTGCCATGCTGTACTCATCCGGCACCACCGGGTACCCCAAGGGCGTAAAGCGGCCGCTGCCCGAAGTCGCATACGGTGAGGAAGAGGCCGTCGATCTTTTGAAAGTGCTTTATGGCGCCTCTGACGAGTCGATTTATTTGTCGCCTGCACCCCTTTACCACGCCGCTCCCTTGGCGTTCACCATGAATTGCATTCGCACCGGGGTACCCGTTGTCGTGATGGAGCACTTTGAGGCCGAGTTCGCCTTGCAGTGCATCGAACAGTACAAAATCACCCACAGCCAATGGGTGCCCACCATGTTTGTGCGTATGCTGAAACTGCCCGAAGAGGTGCGCCTGAAGTACGACGTTAGCTCCCTGAGCTGTGCGATTCATGCGGCAGCACCTTGCCCCATACCCATCAAAGAGCAAATGATCGATTGGTGGGGTCCGGTAATTTACGAGTACTACGCGGGCACCGAAGGTAACGGTTTTGTGCAGCTAAACTCCGAGGAGTGGCTGGCTCATAAAGGTTCTGTTGGTAAGCCCCTGACTTGTGAGCTGCATATCTGCGATGAGGATGGCGAGGAACTACCTGCTGGTGAATCCGGCACCATTTACATGGACGGCGGCGGCACCTTCGAATACTACAAAGACGAGGGCAAAACGAATGACTCGCGTCACCCCAAGGGTTGGTCGACCCTTGGCGACGTAGGCTACGTAGACGAAGATGGCTATCTGTATCTCACCGATCGCCAGCACTTTATGATCATTTCTGGCGGGGTAAACATTTACCCTCAGGAAGCCGAGAATGCCCTTATTACTCATGACGCCGTTGTCGACGTGGCGGTATTCGGAGTACCGAACCCAGACTTCGGCGAGGAAGTAAAAGGCGTAGTACAGTTACGGGATTTGTCCATGGGCACCCCGGAGATGGAAGTCGAGTTGCTTGACTATTGCCGTTCCCAGCTGTCGAGTATTAAGTGCCCGCGCTCTATCGATTTTCTTGAGGAACTGCCACGTCACCCAACAGGCAAGCTGTATAAGCGACTGTTGAAAGACGAGTACTGGGCCAACCAGTAACGCCTCAGTTTACTGACTTTGGATCACGTTGGCTGGTGAGAATTGATCCGTCAGCGGACGAATGCGTCGATCCCAATCCGGTTCCCGCTTGCTGAGCGACAGTAGGTTGCCCACGTAGCGATTAAGCGGCACGCCGAAGGGGGCCATGGGCGTCCTTAAGGTGTCGGCGTTGACCTGCAGGGTTTTGAGATCCAGCGGGGTGCGCGCATCTGGGTCGAGTCTCGCCTGAGGCACTAAGATTACTCGATTGCCTGAAGTCGATAGACGAAAGTTCAAGAAACCACCAAAGGCCTCGGCATAGGTCGCTGACTCGTAGTCGTAGAGTTTGCTGTTGGCGAAGGTATTGGCCACGAGCACTCCGTCGTCGTTGAGCAAGCCGCGCATCTCGGTGAGAAACTCTGCGGTCATGAGATGTTCGGGAATGTACTCGCCATCGAACGCATCAAGAATAATTAGTCCATACTGCTCACCACGCAGCGTCGCGCGCTTACCAAAAACCCTTGCATCCTGCACATACACCCGGTTTTGTTCGTCTTCAGCAAAGCCAAAGAATTGCTTCGCCACCCGAACCACGGCCTCGTCAATCTCTACTGTATCGATCACCGCGTCAGGTAAAATTTTGCCAAGCGCATTGGGCAACGTACCGCCGCCTAAACCAACGATGAGGATGCGCTGGGGATTGGGCTTTAGCAGCAGCGCGGACAGAGTCATCTTGGTGTAATCGAATACCATCCGCTGAGGGTTGTCGCGATCTATGCAGGTCTGTCGACTGTTGGTTCGGACCAGTGTGAACTTCAAACAGCGAATGCTCCCTTCGTCTTCGACGATTAGGTGCGTGTACAACGACCGCTCCTGATATACGACCTTAGCCTGAGTCGGCGAAGATAAAGCCAGAAGCGCTAAGCAAAGTAGCGAAGCGAGGAGGCCATGCCTGTTTGGCTTTGGAGTTTTAAGCATCTTTTTCTTTTAAGACCGGTGAAGAAAGCGGCAGGGACAGACTCATAGCAACAAGGACAACTCAGCTTTTCACAAAAAGAAGAAGCCTAACATCTGTAAAGGCTTGGCGCTTGGCAAACGGATCTAATTTTGTCGCGAGGTGTGGCGCTTTATGGTCATTGCGATTTTTTGTGCCATGACCTCTGGCGCAGATTCCTGCGTTGACCGAGCCAGCTCAAACATCTTCGCGTAAAGCGGTACTCCGTTGACTTCTTTTTCGATCTGTAATCGTCCAGGCTTGCTGAGCGCGGTTTTCCACTGACGCCGCGCCTCAGCCCAAAAAGCCTCTGTTTTGGTCCAGTAGCGTTGGCCTGGAGACCAATCCCAGCCCAGAATGCGCTCGTACCGCGCGAGCCCAATTTCTTTTGCTAATATTTTCCGGTTTCCCTCATCATCGAAGAGCACTTTCAAGTTTTCTTCCTCTTGAACCCAGCCGTGCTGATTTATGGTGTGTTTGTTCGTTCCAATTAAAAGGTCGTAATCCTGACGGACGCTGAATTCTCGCCTCGGCAAAGGACGAAAAGTAGTGTCGCTGTGCCATGACGAATAATTTTCAAAATGTTCCCAACTACCAACTGCTTGATAACGTGGGGAGTCGTCCACCTGATAAACGCTTTGCAGCCATTGACCATGTACTGAGGAGGATGGAAGCTTCCGGGTGGCCCATGTCTGATTTCCTACAAATTCGGTTATCTCGGTTGGTTCATAAATCCAGTCTTGCCTCCAGTGCTTCATCACGAACGGATCCGAAATTTCACCTGAGGGCAATTTGATTCGCATCACGAGAATGTGTTGAAGACTGATAACTTCTTCGCTGTTTTCTACGACAGAGACGAATTCGGTACCCCACGATTGGTAAGGCCTTGTGGGCCTATATTCCGCCTCAAAACCGACGGTTTCTATGAAATCAAATGATGATCGAAAGTAGCCTGCCATCGCCAAAATTGCGCGCCGATCGCGCTCAAGGGTAGACGGTGAGGCTTCCGTCATTCTCGCGAATTCAGCAGATACAGACAGGTCCAAATCGACGTTTGGTCCTGTGCTTGTGCCCCCACGTGGCGCTAAATCACTGTCTTCAGAAAATTGCCAAGCAAATGTGTATTGCCTGCTTTCAGTTGTTTTTCTTTGGTCAGGCATTACCCCTTCATCTTGGTACGACTGGACTCGGGCTCCCAAGCAAGGGATGGCGATAGCTGTGAGGACTAGTGCCAGGGCCATTCGACAATATTTTGCGATGCGCATAACGTAAAACCTCTCTTAAAAATAATGTTTGGAGTAGTCGTTTTGAGCTGCAGCCCAGAGTGAATTTTGCTTGATTTGAAATGTAAAATATATTACAAATGAGAATGATTAGCATTAGCGTAAATGTAAAACGCCCTCAAGGTGTAGGTTTTCGTTTCAAAATGGAGAAAAATATGACAAGGCTTATGGCTATAGCGCTCGCAGGATTCTTGATGGTTGGCTGCGGAGGTAGTACCGATTATAAAAACAGGGATGCCGACAGTGATGGGATTAAAAACGGACAAGATGCCTTCCCAGAGGATTCCTCAGAGTCAGTTGATACAGATGGCGATACCATTGGAGACAATGCGGATAATTGCACTACCACGGCGAACGCAAATCAATCAGACGTTGACGGCGATGGCACTGGAGACGCATGTGATACGACGAACGCCCCTACAACCTATACGTTCAACAGTAGCATCACTGATGGAGCTAGCTCAGTCAGTTACACCGGCCAGGTTGCCCGAAACTTCCTTATCCTGGGCTTAGTAGAAGAGGCTGAAGGCCTCGCGGAAACTGGGAACGCGGTCGATGCCAGAGCCAATATGAAGGACTACGTTGCCGGCGTCGCAGACAATAACCTGGCGCACGGTTTTTCTCTAAAAAATATTGGCGATACGACAGTACTCCCTGCTGGCACAGGAACAGACGGAGCTATGCTGATTGCGGACATAAGCTCGTCTTTCAAGAATCTTGACGAAAAGATCGCAGGCGGAAGCGGCCTCGAAAACACGAGCGGTGGGTCTGGAGAAACAAGTAAGCTACTCAACGACGAATTCTTCGGCTGGTCTGACGGGATTACAGAGGCTTCGCTGCCCATAGATCTTGTTTATGTTTGGATAGATCAGCTTGTGGAGGAAATGGACGGTGATGGGTTCCAAATCCCAACAGTGGATGCGCCTCTAACGATCGATCTCAGCGAGCATGAGGGGGACGAAGAAGGAAGAAACTACCGCCAGCTACTGCAGAAGTTTCTCTTAGGTGCGGTCAATCTGTCGCAGATCTCCAACGATTACCTCAGAGTGCCATTTAACGATGCTGAATATCTGGCGCAAGAGGGGACAAAGGACTACGGCAAAGGTGAGCATGACTGGGACGAGGCTTTTGGTTACTACGGAGCTGCGCGAGATAATAATGACTACACCGATGACGAAGCAGCAGGAAAGGGTGGCCGGGATAACTGGAAAAATGGCTGGTATGACTCAGATGGGGACCTTTCAATCGACGTCAGGTCAGAGTACAACATGGCGATATCGCAAAACTGCGCCAAGAGGGATCGAGGAAGCACCACCGGAACGGATCTTTCCAAGGAAGCGATGGATGCCTTCCTTTTGGGTCGCCACATAATAGAGCAATCAACGGCTTCACAAAGCATGTCTGACGATGAGTACGCCGTTGTGCAGGCTCAGGCCGACATCGCCGCCAATGCTGTCGAGAAATGTATTGCGGCAACGGTAATACATTATGTCAACGACATGGAAGACGATTATGACCTGATCGTCGATGGGCAGTATGCCGATAAAGACAACTTCATTAACCTCGCGAAGCACTGGGCTGAGATGAAAGGTTTCGCACTGGGTCTGCAATTTAACCCTACCTCCCCTTACGCAGCTGAGGATATGCGCGATGAACTCAAGCAAATTTTGACCGATATGGGAGATGCCCCGGTTCTCGCTAACGGATCTCAAAATGGCGTCGCTGCGATTGGTACGGCCGCTGAGGCGATAGCTGCGTATAGAGCTAAGCTTGTCGCCGCTCGCGATGCTATGGGCGTCGCATACGGATTCGCCGCGAGTGATGTCGAAAATTGGTAGAAGCAAGCAAATTGAAAAGAGAATGATTATCAGTAAGGATAAAGTTCTTGGACCTTACAAAGGGCGTTTAACGCCCTTTGTTGTTTTCACACATCTTCAAATCCAAACCGGTGACTTCAGATGATTTCAAAAACGCATCTAACTCTATCTCTCTTATCAATTTCACTCGCACTAGCGGCGTGTGGAGGCGGTGGAGGTGGCGGCGGCGGTACTTTAGCAACCTCTAACTCACCCAACACGACTGCGAGTGGGTCCGGATCCGGCTCAACAGCGGATAGCAGTAGTGATGACCCTGTTGACGAAGATGCAACTGGCGACTCTGGTGCCATTGCACTTATGCTTTCGGATATCGCCAACAACGTCATGATTCCGGCTTATCAGGATCTATCCGCGAAGACGGCGTCGCTTGCCGCCACGAGCGGCGTAAAGACATACTGCGACGCCCTGGGCTCGGCAAATGAGGCAGCCGCGTTGAATAGCGTGAAGACGCTTTGGTCGGCGGCGTCGGATGCTTATGCGAAAACGGAAGTTCACTCGGTTGGACCGGCTGACATTGACGGTGCGTTTCGTTACAGAGTCAGTTCGTATGCTAGCGCTCCGCTTGATAAGTGTGGCGTCGACAACTCGGTGACGAATCAAAACGGGGCCGACTTCAATTTAGCTACTAGACCCGCCAGTCAGAGAGGTCTCGGAGCGGTGGAGTACCTCTTGTTCAACACTGATTTAGAGCACAATTGTTCCTCTAATACTGCTCCATCAGGCTGGAGCGATCTTACTGAGGCAAGCCGGAAAAGTCAGCGCTGCGATTATGCAATTGAACTAGCCAGAGACATAGACGTCGCAGCAGATGGCATAGTCGATAACTGGAGTGCAGATGGTTCGAACTATCTAGCCGAATTTATCAGAGAAGGCTCAGCGGGCGAAAAGCTGCAAGAACTCACAGACGCGATTATCGTTCACATGGATAAAGAAGCTAAAGACAAAAAGGTTGGTATTCCAACCGGCGTGAAGGAGGAGTGCACAAGCCTGTCTTGCCCAGACAAAATTGAGCGGCCTTACGTTAAAAGCTCCTTTGACGCGGTAAAGGCCAACCTTCAGGGGTTTATTGACGTTGTAAGGGGTGGAGATGGCAGAGGTTTCGATGACTTCTTTGCGGATGAGGGGTATGAGAGCACGTCAGACGATATGGTGGCAAAAGCTGAGGCAGCGATAGCTAATATCGACGCGGCCACTAAGACTTTATCTGCGCAAGTGATCGCCATCGACGATGCTAGCAAACAAGAAGCTTGCACGAACGCCTATGTCAGCCATGATGAGACGTACGAAGATTACAGCGGGTGCGCCCTTACGGGCCTTCTTAAGGATGTCACCGACATCCTTAAAATAGATTTTGTAACGATTGTTGGAGTCAACCTGCCTGGTCGAGTGCAATCGGACAATGATTAAATTGACGCTCAAAAACTCCACTACAAAGCTAGTGGTTATCGCATCGCTACTGTTCGCGCAGACTGCTACCGCTGATCCCAGCATCGAGGAAGTCGTGGTTATCGGCTCAAAAGAAGAGCTCAACATGCTGGCTGGCTCGGGCGCGGTACTAGACGAGCGCTATCTGGATAAGCGCGACCACTCTGATCTGCATCGAGCCCTGGCCGAGGTGCCCGGGCTGTATATTCGCGAAGAGGATGGCTACGGCTTGCGCCCCAATATTGGGATTCGTGGGGCGACAACGGATCGCAGTCAAAAGATCACTATGATGGAAGATGGCATTCTGATAGGCCCGGCGCCCTATTCCGCGCCTGCGGCCTATTACGTGCCTAACGTTAACCGAATGGGCGCGATAGAGGTCCTCAAGGGCCCTGCGTCTATTAAGTATGGTCCTCATACTGTAGGGGGTGCGATTAACTTTGCTACGCGGGCTGTGCCCGACGTTTTCGAGGCAAGGTTAAATGCCAGCTATGGCTCTGATGGCTACGAGAAATACGAGGGCTTGGTTTCTAATTCCGTCGGAGATGTGGGGGTCCTCGTGGACTTCTTGCGCTACTCGAGCGACGGGTTCAAGAATCTCGATGGTGGCGGCAATACTGGGTTTGAGCGGAATGATATTAACGTGAAAGTTAAATTCACACCCGACAGCAAAATGCCGCAAATCATAACCATTAAGGCTGGTTGGGCGGATGAGGATTCAAACGAAACTTATCTGGGGTTGACCGATGCCGATTTCAACGTTGACCCCGATCGCCGGTATGCAGCCTCGGAGCTGGATGGGTTTGATACCGAACATCGGTTGCTTCACCTCAATTATGGCATTGAAATCAGCGACCGCTTGACGTTTAACGCTAAGGCGTATCGGAACGAGTACGAGAGGGCTTGGAATAAATTCGACGGATTTCTCTCTGGCACACCCACTCAACGCATTTTGGCTAGCCCAGGGCTCTATGTCGCACAATACCAAGTCTTGCTTGGCGCGCGCGACTCCAGTGGAGCTGACTCACAAACGGTCGACGTCACTAATAACGATCGAGAGTTTATGTCGTTCGGCTTGCAAGGAGGGGTATCGCTTGCGCATCAATTCGGCGGTTTTACTCAGAATCTTCAGATAGGTATTCGTTTTCACCATGATGAGGTGGAGCGCGAGCATCGGCAGCGCGGCTACCTGATGCAAAGCGGCAGCCTTGTTTACGATGGTATCGCGCGTCAAAACAAGGTCACCAACAAGGGTGAAACGGACGCGGTTTCGGTATTCGTGGCGAATGACGTTCAAGTCGGCAATGCTACCGTCACATTGGGCGTTCGCTACGAAGATATCGATGGCAGGCTCAGCAACTATCTGACTAATACATCGAATGGAAACAAGCAGCAGGAGTGGATGCCCAGCATCAGCGTTCTTTATGAACTAAATGAGTCGCTATCACTCCTTGGAGGCGTACACAAAGGAATCTCACCTAGCGGACCCGGAGCTACCGATGTGGCAGCTGAGGAGAGCATCAATTATGAGCTTGGTGGCCGTTTGCAACGTCAGCACTTTTACGGCGAAGTAATTGCCTTTTTAAGCGATTATTCTAACTTGCTCGGCCGATGCCGGGTGAGCGACTTTGGCTGTCAAGCTGGAGAAGAATTTAGTGGCGGTGAAGTCGAGATTAAAGGCTTTGAGAGCGTGTTTGGTTTTGATTGGACGTTTGAGTCGAACCTAATGCTCGATGCCCGTTTAACGTATACGTATACCGATTCAGAGTTCGAAGAAAGCTTTTTGTCGACGTTCTCGCAATTCGGTATCGTGGCAGCGGGGGACGAATTGCCATACCTACCTGAGCATATCGCTTCAGCATCTGTCGATCTGAGCTACGACCAATACGCAGGCGGCATAGCGTTCAAGCACTCTGCTGAGATGCGCGAGGAGCCAGGCTCTGGTTCGGTTTCCGCAGGACTCTACGCAGAGGCTCAAAATCACCTTGACTTGCATGTGCGCCGCAACTTTGGCGAATCTACTTATTTGCAGTTGCTGGTACGCAACCTCACAGATGAGCGTAAGATTGTGGCGCATCGTCCGTTTGGCGCGCGACCAAGTTTACCGAGAACGCTGATTTTAAAAGTCGAGCACAGTGTCGGCGGTTGAGATTTAAGTGGTTGAGCTTCTTAGTGAGCCGTTAGGTTTTCTCGTAGATCCCGGAAAACGCGTTTTTTGGATATATGTCATTGTTGCTTTGTTGGTCGCATCTTTTGTGACCAGCATTCGCGACGGTGGCTTTTCATTGCGAAAACAAACTAAAGCCCTTTTCAATCTTGATTATTGGTTTAATCGCTCGACTCTCATTGACTACGCTTTGATGTGGCTTAATGCCATGATTCGCACTTCGCTCATCTTGCCGCTCTTGGGCGCTAAGCTCGCTGGGGCGTTGGTTATTGCTCGATTTCTGCAGGTAGAGATAGGCGATATTGATATTACCGGCCTGGATTGGTTGGCCATCGCCTGTGTTTTTTCCGTCGTGCTGTTCGTGGCAGACGATCTCAGCCGGTTTGGTTTGCATCGTTTCATGCACAAAGTGCCCGTCCTTTGGCGACTGCATCAGGTGCATCATTCGGCTACAACGCTTACGCCATTTACAGTTTTTCGCGTGCATCCGCTCGAGAGCATTATCTACACTCTGCGAGGGTTTCTAATCTTTTCCATGGTCGGGGGGCTTTTTATATGGCTGTTCAAAGGCCAGCTGTCTGCTTTAGATATTCTTGGCGTCGACGCACTAGGTTTTCTTTTTAACCTGGCCGCCGCCAACTTGCGGCATTCCCATGTGCCCGTTGCCTTTGGTGTGTTAGAGCGTTTCGTGATCAGTCCGCTACAACATCAACTTCACCACAGCCGAGACCATTTGAACGTGAACTTTGGCGCCTGCCTCAGCATCTGGGATCGATGCCTAGGGTCTCACCTACTAAGCAAAGACGCGGGTAAAATCAGCGGGTTGCAGTTTGGTTTGGGCGCAACAGGCATCGATGTCGATAGACCAATTATGTGCAAGGCCCCATCCAACTCTGTAGCAGTTTAATGGCTTGCTGGCAGCACTGTCTCTGCTCAAAACTACACCGCCCAGGCCTGAAATTATTGTTACATCGTTGACAACCTTGGCTATTTTGGTACCATAGATGATAATGATTATCATTCGTATAAAAAGCAGAGCATGACCTTCAAAACATATTTCAAACCTATAATCGTTTTTTTTGCAATCGCCTCGCTTGAGGTTTCAGCGACAGCGAATGTGGTAGGGGAAACTTCTGGTGCGAATCCAGCAATAGCTATCGAATCCACCGTCGAGGCAGTACGAATAAGTCAGTTGGCGAACAACCCAGAAGCTTACGTAGGAAAGCATGTCAAGTTAATTGGATTAGTCGATGATGTTTGTCCGGTACGAGGTTGTTGGGCCAATGTCCGAGATGCTGGGGACGGTACTCAAATACGCTTTAAGGTACCGGACGGCGAATTGGTGTTTACCGCCAAAATGATAGGGGATGTAGTGGAAGCGAAGGGCGTGTTTGCCCGCTATACGATGGGCGCTAGTGGCCGGTATGAAAGAACCCTGCGGCCGGACTATGTTGGTGAAGCAACTTATTTGTTAGAGGGCCGCGACGCGAGTTTGATATGTTCCGAAAACAAACTAGCCTTGCGTTAGAAGTTGTAAATCTGGCGTTTTTACATGTCTCGGTAAGACCCGCAATTTGAACCCTAGAATTTGTGCCCCGGCTGCTCCACGTCGTTTCTCAATCCCTGAGCAGTTGGGGCGCAAATCCGTCTAAAGAGTGAGGTTTTTGAGCAATCTCGTCCTTCACAAGCTCTAAGGCTCGCTCATTTACTGTAAAGTTCCAACACAGTTAGAAGGCGATTTCGAAGCAAAATAGGTGTGTTGAGTGATAGACGTGGATTATTTAATCGTTGGCGCGGGGGCCATGGGTATGGCCTTTGCCGACGTACTATTCAATGAAAGTAACGCAACCTTCGCCGTGGTTGATGATAGGCCAGCACCTGGTGGACACTGGAATGATGCCTATCCCTTTGTGCGACTGCATCAACCTAGTGCGTTTTACGGCGTCAATTCCGTCAAGCTAGGATCGGACCGAATTGATCAGTCTGGTTGGAATGCTGGTCTTTACGAACTGGCGTCCAAGGGCGAGCTTCTTGGCTATTATGACCAAATAATGCGAGGTCAGTTTCTCGCAAGCGGCCGCGTGCACTATTATCCGAACGCGCGATATAGCGAGCCAGGTCAAGTCACCTCATTGGTCACAGGCGAAGCGATAGATGTCAAGGCGAGAAAAACCGTCGACGCTCGATACATGAATGTGAGGGTGCCTGCCACGAGCGCTGCGCCATACTCAGTCGCCGACAGCGTGACAAGCGTGCCTATTAACGATCTCCCCAAGATAGCCTCCGCAGGTGTCCATTACTGCGTCATTGGCGCCGGCAAAACTAGCATGGACGCCTGTTTATGGCTGCTAGAGCAAGGTGTTGGACATTCATCTATTAGTTGGGTACGGCCCAGGGACAGCTGGATTTTGAACCGAGCTAATATTCAGCCGGGCAAGCTCAGCGGACCGTCTTCAGAGTCATTTTTACAGCAGCTGGCTTTGGTCGGTGAATCAAATACTTCGGAGCAGGCTTTCGAGAAGCTCGCGCAGGCCGGGATTTTGCTGCGACTAGACGCTAACGTGAAGCCCACTATGTATCGCTGCGCAACAATCACTGAAAGCGAATTCAAAGAACTAAAAGGCATTACTCGAGTGATTCGTAAAGGTCACGTACTCAACGTTGATGCATCGGGTCTGCAAATGGAGCACGGCAGTGAGGTGATGCCTAAAGGCACGGTTTACATCAACTGCACCGCTGACGGGCTGGCGAAGCGACCTATTCAACCGGTGTTTAAGTGCGACGCTATAACGCTGCAAACTGTGCGTTTCTGTCAGCAGGTGTTTAGTGCTGCCTTTATCGCTCGGGTCGAATTGACGTCGACTGAAGAGGCTGAAAAGAACGAACTGTGTACTGTCGTCCCTCATCCTGATACCGACATTGATTATTTTGGCGTTACCCTTGGCAATCTGATTAACTCCGCCCGCTGGAATGCTGACCCC
>CAJWZG010000013.1 GCA_913049565.1 uncultured Gammaproteobacteria bacterium | reverse complement strand
CATTTACTCAAAACGAATTACGTGTTCCCACACGAATGGCTTGTTTGTACATTTTTGTTTTTCTTTTGCACACTTTCGCCAGCTATCTTGCTAACTCCTGAGCGCTTTGGAAAAACCACAATGCACTTGCTTTGTATTGTTAAAGATCTGCAGCCGGGTCACTTCCGGCCTCGCTGCAAGGGAGGCGTATAATACGCATCTGGAATGGCGGCGCAACCGCAAATTACAAAAAACCAACGTTTTTTTCGGCTTATTTTCTGTGCGGCGCCAGCCTCCCAAGTAAGCGCCTCACTACCCTCACTCGCGAGCCAAAAGGTGGTAGTTCTTTTTACCTTTACGCACGAGATAGAAACGCCCAAACAGTGCATCTTCAAAGGCCAAGGCACGCGACGAATCACTTACTGGCCGCCCATTAAGCTTGATGCCGTTACTTTGAACCAGCTTCCTCCCCTCACCTATGGATTTAGTAAGCCCGGCATCAACTAAGGCTGTCAGCAGTCCCGTACCGACTGCACAAACGCTGCTGGATAGACCATCGTGCTGCAATTGATGTAGGTCACCCTCCAACAGTGCTTGCGTATCACCTGAAAACAAAGACCCGCTAATCCGTTCAGCCGCAGTAACCGCCGTCTTACCATGCACAAGACCTGTTAACTCCTGCGCTAACTTTCTGTGCGCCTCGCGTCGCTCTGGATGATCGCGCATCAAAATTTCCAACGCCTCAATCTCGTCGCGATCCAGAAACGTGAACAGTCGCAAAAATCTGGGAACATCGGCGTCTGCGGCATTCAGCCAAAATTGATAAAATGTGTACGGGGAAGTTTTCTCAGCATTTAGCCAAACCGCACCGTCTGCGGACTTGCCAAATTTCGTCCCGTCGGCTTTCGTCACTAATGGTAAGGTGAATGCGTAGGCGCTCTTGCCGGTATGGCGGCGTATCAAATCAACTCCAGAAACGATGTTGCCCCATTGGTCGCTGCCACCGATTTGGAGCAAACAGTTTTCGCTTTCCGCCAACCGCAAAAAGTCCATCGCCTGAAGCAACATATAACTGAATTCCGTATACGAAATGCCCTGTTCAGCTCGTTCTAGGCGCGTTTTTACGGACTCTCTTTGGATCATACTATTGACGGAGAAGTGCTTGCCGATGTCGCGCAAAAAGTCGATCACATTGAGATCGCGACTCCAGTCCAAATTGTTGACGATCTTCGCTGCATTGTTGCCCTCTTCTAGCTCCAAAAAGCTGCTAACTTGGGCCTGCAAGGATTCCACCCAAGCGCCAACCGTATCGCCTTGATTCAAACTGCGTTCATCGTCACGCCCAGACGGATCGCCTATTAATCCCGTCGCCCCTCCCAGCAAAAGCAATGGCCGATGGCCTTGCAGCTGAAACCGTCGCAACGCCAACAAAGGCACTAGGCTTCCTACATGAAGACTATCTGCCGTGGGATCGAATCCGCAGTAGAGTGACTGGCTTCCCGCGTCCAAATACTCAACCATGCCTTTTTCATCAGAGACTTGGGTTAACAATCCGCGCCAACGCATTTCGTCGATAAAGGCTTTTGCGCTCATTTTTTTAGTTCCTATCGGTGTCACTCATTTGTCGCCGCTGGTTTGTGCCACTCGACGCTTTTCTAACCTGCGGCCAATGCTAACAAAAGAGGCTACTGAGAGGCACGATAGAGCTCGACAGATGCTTTTTTATTAGCAGCACTTTCTTCTATACTTGCTTTTCCAGCTCGTGAGTTTTGATCACGGTCCAACAGTTTCGTTAGATGTTCATTGTTCAGCACCGTAATCAGGGACAACCTAAACATCATGCAAATGCCGTTGCTCCATAAACGCCTGGCCGTAACCGTTGGATTATGCGTCGTGTTCCTTATCGCGTCAGGGTTCCTGCCGTCGCAACCAGACAAACACTCGATCCTACTTGCGGCGCCCTCACTTTCCCCAGCGATAGAGCCTCACACAAAAGCGAAGCCGATCGACGCCGAATCGGAAGCAATCCCTAGTGAATTGCTAACTGAGGTCAAACCTGCCGTTATCGAAGAACAGGCCGTTGTAAGAAATGGCGATAATATGGCGCTTATTTTCGACCGCAAAAACTTTTCGGCACGGTCGCTCTATGAACTTACTCAAACCGAACACGGGGATACGCTTGCGGGCATATTTCCCGGCGCAGGACTGACTTTTGCGAGCGTAGAGGGCCAACTCATATCGCTTACCTATCAGCCCGGTCCCTTGGAGCGAGTTGTCTTTCGTCGCGGCGAAGACGGCATTTTTCAGAGCGAGGAAATCGTCGTTGAACCGACCAAAGTGCCGACCTGCAAACACGGGATAATTGCAAACAGCCTATTTTCAACCAGTCAATCGATTGGCTTACCTGATAATATTACGATGCGGCTAGCGCAAATTTTCCAATGGGACGTCGACTTCGTTCTGGATATTCGCCCCGGTGACGAGTTCTATGCACTTCTTGAAGAGCAATATCTCGACGGAGAATTCATCGGGTTCGGAGAAATTCTGGCAGCTCGCTTCGTTAATCAAGGTCGATCATTCACTGCGGTGCGCTATAGCAACACCGATGGCAGTGCAGATTACTTCGATTCTCAAGGCGCAAGTATGCGCAAGGCCTTCCTGCGCGCGCCCGTTGAATTTTCTCGCATCAGTTCCAGTTTCAACCTTCGCCGCAAACACCCACTTTATAAAACTGTTAGGCCGCACAAGGGGATTGACTACGCAGCGCCAAGGGGCACACCTATACTTGCCGCAGGCGACGGGAAGATTGAGACCGCATCTCGCACACAGCCGAATGGTAACTACGTCGTGATAAAACATGGTGAGCAATTCGTCACCAAATACCTGCACCTGTCGAAATTCGCGCGCGGAATTAAATCTGGTAAACGAGTCAGCCAAGGTCAGACCATTGGTTACGTGGGAGCCACCGGCTATGCAACAGGGCCTCACCTTCACTACGAATTCTTGGTCAATGGGGTGCACCAAACCCCCCGCACTGTCATTCTGCCGCAGGCAAAGCCAGTAAGACCGCAGGAACTTGCAACGTTTAAGGCAAAGACCTTGGAGAGCATTCTTTTACTCGATCATTTCACCCAGCAAGTTGCGGTGACCATAGCGAACCAAAGCTCATGACTTCAGGTCGATATATAGGCTGCATGACCGGCACCAGCGTCGACGGTCTAGATCTCGCGCTAGTTGAAATCACCCGGTCTACCGGCACGACAACAGACGACGATCAGGTCACGCTCTTACATGCGCAAACTCTGCCGATACCGCAACCACTGCGCGACTGGCTGCTATCGTGCGGCCAGCCAAGTGAATCATCCGTGGAAATGTTGGGACGCTGTGACAGCGCACTTGGCGAGTTTATCGGCCAATCGGTCAAGCTCTGGTTAGAAAATCTAAACATAGATCCTGCTAGCGTGACCGCGATTGGTAGTCATGGACAGACGGTTCGACACAGGCCGCCAGGCCAAGGGGAGCATCCGTTCACGTTGCAAATCGGCGATCCAAATAGAATTGCTGAGCACACTGGCATCGACACAGTGGCTGATTTTCGCCGCAGAGACATGGCCGCAGGGGGCCAGGGCGCTCCTCTGGCACCGGCCTTCCATCGCGTGCTTTTCAGGCAGGCGCCATCAACTACATGCATTGTCAATATCGGTGGTATCAGCAATATCTCTCCCCTTGGGAGCCTCCAAGGAGGATTTGATAGTGGGCCAGGTAATTGTTTGCTTGATGATTGGTATGTACGCAACCACCCTTCAGCGCCAATGCGATTTGACCCCTCCGGAACATGGGCTGCTAGCGGCCAAATCCACCCCCATTTGTTAGAGCAACTGCTCGCGGACGCCTACTTTTATCGGACACCACCCAAAAGCACTGGTAGAGAATATTTCAACCTAACTTGGTTGCAGCAGCACTTAACTGCCTTGGACGAAAACGTGCCTGCTGAGGATATCCAAGCAACTCTCGCTGAGTTGACCGCCGTCTCTCTTGCTAGAGCTATTGCTAGCAGTTGCGCGAATGTCATTGACGTGCCGATCTGCGGCGGTGGCCGCTACAACGTTCACCTAACGCTTCGCATCTCTGCTGCCCTTAGTATGCTTGGCAAAGAAAGCTGTTGCGTTAAGCCGTCTGAACATTGGCAGGTTGATGGCGATTCTGTTGAGTCCGCGGCCTTCGCTTGGCTCGCCTATCGTCGCATTTCCCAACGACCTGCCAACTTGCCTGAGGTAACGGGCGCTCTTGGCCATCGGGTCTTAGGGGCGATTTACTCAGCGAGATAACCGTAGGGTTGCAACAAAACCGCCGGCTAAAGTGAAAAAGAGCTCCCGCACCCGCAAGTAGCTGAAGCGTTGGGGTTGGAAACCGTAAACTGCGCGCCAGTGAGATCCTCAACGTAATCTACGTCAGCCCCCGCTAAGTACGGATAACTCATCGAATCCACAAGCATCCGAACGCCCGACTGTTCAATAACAGCGTCGTCATCGGCCTGCGCATCGTCAAAAGTGAATCCGTAAGAAAATCCATTGCAGCCACCTCCGGTGACGAAAACTCGCAGACACAATTGCAAGTCTCCCTCACTTTCCATAAGCCCTCTGACTTTATTCGCTGCCTTCTCGGTAAAGGTTATTTCAGTTTCCATATCTCAGACTATTCGCTTATCGAGCTTTTAGCAGCAGATTCATTCACCGCTGTCTGTGCCGCTGTTTCGGGCACCGAGTGTATCAGTCGTCCCTGAACGGAAGCACCCATATGCATTTGCAGAACGTTATAGTGCAGATCACCTTGAATTGATGCTCCTTCTGCAATTTCAAGGTTTTCCGTTGAATACACCGAGCCCTCGACACGGCCGTGAATCAAAATGCTCGGCACTCGGATATCGCCGATGACATGTCCGCCAGAACTGATCGTCATAGCTGCAGCTGGCGCCTCTGCCGTGGTGGCGCCGCGCAGCACACCGTTCACTATTAGCTGGCCGGCGAATGCAATCTCACCAACCAACTCCGCGTCGGCGGAAATTAACGTGACTTCTTTTTGTTTCGCCATGTAGGGCCTATTTCTTTTCCATTTCATGAGCAATACGCTTCGACGAAGGAGAATGCCACGATAATGTTGCTATGCGGGCCAAGCAAACTCCGTCTCTATCGGCTTCGCGTTTTTGGCGACTACCGCAACTTTTATGCTCGTCGGCTGAAACTCAGCGGGCAGTTCTATGGTCTGTTCAATTGCCTGAAAATACCGAAAACGAAATTTTAGCGTTTGAGGCGTCGCGCCTAGATCTGCACTGGCGAAATTTATTGTTTCCCCCGCAGCGCTTCCTTGGATCTCAAAGCTGATCGATCCACTGACGATACGCGGCCGCTGAGCCACTTGAATCAAAGTTGCTTCAATCACAAATGTAGAGTCACCGCTGACCGCCACATTCATTTTTTCCACGTGAATCCCTTGATCGGTCTCACCAGGCACCATTATTTTGCGGAAAAAACCGAGCTCCGTTTCCAAGCTGGCTTTAACTTTGTGCAGAGCAGTAAGCTCATCGCGCAACGCAACCGTTGTGTGGTTTTGGGCATCCATCACAAGTTCACTGTCGGTCAACCGAATACGTAACAAGCCATTTTCATTGCTCAACTGCGAGACCTGCTCCTGCAGGGATGCATTCTCTCGTATTTGTGACTGCGCGGCAGAAATT
Source organism: uncultured Gammaproteobacteria bacterium (assembly GCA_913049565.1). The sequence continues at coordinate 18,510 of CAJWZG010000013.1, read as the reverse complement.
CCCCATAGAAAGCCCATGCCACCGCATAAGACACAGGTAGCCGCTGTGCCCACCCAGAACAATTTTCGGCGCCAATTTGAATGCTCTTTGATGACTCGGTACTGCAAGATCCTTCCTTTTTTGCCCTTGCACCTCTGTTTCATTATTCAACAGAGGACGGTGTTTGCTGGCAAAGTGTATCAGCTTCAACCAGAGGGCTGGGCTGATGATTGTGTAGGTTTACGTCTAAGCATTTGAAGCAGTATTGTGACTCGGTAGGCGCTAGACTTCTTTTTCGAACCGTCAGATATCGTCGCCGGAGCAACCACCCGTATGTACCTATGGCTCAAAGCGTTTCACATCATCAGCGTGATCACCTGGTTTGCGGGTATTTTTTACTTGCCGAGACTCTTTGTCTATCACTCCACTAGCGAGGACGAGATCAGTAATGAGCGCTTCAAGACCATGGAACGGAATTTATATACGCTAATAATGATGCCGTCGATGCTCATCACGCTAGCCTTGGGTTTTGGGATGCTGGCTATAGGTTGGTCGGCCCTTCATACAACGCTCTGGTTGTGGCTCAAAGTATCCCTTGTGGCTCTGTTGGTGGCTTATCACTTAAATTGCGGCCGCATCATTAACAACTTCGCGACAGATCAGAACGAGCACAGCGAGCGCTATTTCAGGATTTACAATGAGTTACCCGTGTTGCTTTTAGTACCGATTGTTTTGCTCGTTGTCTTACAGCCTTAGCTAGAGACAAAACTACGCCTAAATGCTTTTCACTTTGATGCTACAAACACCAATTTTTACCCTCAAGACGACTGAGAAACTATGGAACGAACGACCTCATCAACGCTAATGCAACGAGCCCAACGCAGTATCCCTGGTGGCGTAAACTCCCCAGTGCGAGCCTTTAAAGGCGTCGGTGGCGATCCAATATTTTTTTCCGGGGCGCAAGGTGCTTACTTGCATGATGTGGACGGCAATTCGTACATCGATTACATCGGATCATGGGGCCCCATGATCCTAGGACATAACTTCGAACCAACCGTCCGAGCTGTCACTGAGCAGGCTCAAAAAGCACTGAGCTTCGGAGCGCCAACAGAAATTGAAATAGAGCTCGCTGAAAAGATTATCAGCCTCGTACCCAGTATGGATCGTGTGCGAATGGTTAACTCAGGCACTGAGGCAACGATGTCCGCTATTCGTCTGGCACGCGGCTTCACCGCACGAGACATGATCGTTAAATTTTCTGGGTGTTATCATGGACATTCCGACTCGCTGCTGGTCAAAGCCGGCAGTGGGGTATTAACCCTCGGCCTGCCTAACTCACCCGGCGTGCCTGAGGACCTTGCCAAGCACACTCTCACAGCGCCCTTCAACGACGCGGACGCCATTAGTGAACTCATGGAAGTCTATGGCGCGAAGGTGGCGTGCATCATTGTCGAGCCGATCGCTGGCAATATGGGATGCATTCCTCCCCAACCGGGCTACCTCGAGACGCTGAAGGCCCTCTGCGAACAACACGGTGCTATTTTGATTTTTGATGAGGTGATGACCGGGTTTCGCGTCGCACCCGGTGGCGCACAAGACTTGTACGGGATCCAACCTGACCTAACAACGCTAGGGAAAATCGTTGGTGGCGGCCTTCCCGTGGGCGCTTTTGGAGGTCGTGCGGACATAATGAACTGCATCGCGCCTGCGGGACCGGTTTATCAAGCCGGTACTTTGTCTGGCAACCCATTAGCGATGGCTGCCGGTTTGGCAACGTTAAACAACTTGAATCAGGATGTTTACGAAAAGCTAGCGCAAACTACCCAAGCGCTAATTGACGGCATTCTGGCGGCAGCTCAGAGAAATGACATACATCTATGCGCAAACCACGTTTGTGGCATGTTCAGCTTCTTCTTCGGCCAGGATAACGTCGTCAATTACGATGACGTTGCCAGCTCGAATGTGGAACGCTTCAACGCATTTTTTCACCAAATGTTGCAACAGGGCGTTTACCTTGCGCCTTCTGCTTTTGAGGCGGGGTTTTTGTCCGCGCAACACGGTGACAATGAAATTACCAAGACGATTAATGCTGCGGATGCCTCTTTTGCAGCACTTGCGACGCATCGTCTACGCTAACTCGCGAATCTAACTGCGCATTTATTAAGGAAGGAAGCACATGCTGGATCTTTATGCTTTGGGCAATGCCCTAGTCGATACCGATGTTGAAGTTGATGATGCGTTTTTATCTGAGCAAGGCTTGGCTAAGGGTCTAATGACTTTAGTGGGCACCCCCCAAATGGCTAATCTGGTGACCAGACTCGGTGACCGACCGATGCGCAAGGCCAGCGGAGGCTCAGCTGCAAACACTATTTTCGCAGCTCAGGCTCTAGGCCTATCCAGTAGCTATGTCTGCAAACTCGCGGACGACCATAACGGCCACCATTTCTACACCGAAATGACATCAGCAGGCATCTCTACCTCACCAATATCTGAGCCCGCAACCGATGATCGCCGTTCAGGCCAATGCCTAGTCATGGTGACGCCCGACGCACAGAGAACCATGTGCACGAACCTAGGCGTATCGAGCGAACTCGATCAGGATCTTGTCAATGTCGAAGAAATTCAAAGCGCACGTTGCCTATACATAGAGGGTTACTTAGCGGCTTCCGAGTTGAGTAGCGCGACCGCTTCGTTCAGCCGTCAGTCTGCCAATGAGGCCGGCACCGGCGTTGCCTTAACGCTAAGCGATGTCTCGATGATTAATTTCTGCCGTGATGGTCTGAACCAGATACTTGGTAACGGTGTTGAGACCTTATTTTGTAATAGCGACGAGGCGCTGGCCTGGGCTAATACAGACCGGCTTGATGTGGCGATTGCCGAGTTGCGTGATATCGCTAAAGAATTGTTTGTTACCCTTGGAGCGTCAGGTGCTCAAGTGATTAACGCAGAGGGTGCTTGGCATGTGCAAGGCGAATCCGTTAAGCCGCTCGACACGAATGGTGCCGGAGACATTTTCGCTGGGGCCTGTTTAGCCGCAAAATTACAGGGTGCTAGTTCATCCGATGCCGCTAAATTCGCAAATCGGGCTGCGGCAAAAGTCATTACTCAGTTTGGCGCGCGTTTACCCAGCGTCGCGGACTATCAAGCGTTAAAGCCTTAACCTTTAGGGCTAAACTCTATTTGACGATCGATTTTCATAGTCCGCAAATCTGTAGCACAACCCATCGCATAAACTTCGACACCTTTGTCTATCGCCTCGATCAAACCCAAAGCATACGCGGGGTCGACAATGCTCGCCGGGCTCACTTGCTCGATCCCACAGTGCTGGGCACAAAAAATCAGCACTCCGCGGTGACCTATACTCACCATTCTTTGCAAGGCAGTAACGTGCTTCAAGGCTCGCTCGCTAACGGCGTCTGGAAACTGACCAACACCTGAATGAATATGAAGCGTTACGCTCTTAACCTCGACGAATGCACTTTTACCGCGCCGATCGCGCAGTAGAAAATCAAAACGCCCACCACCATCTGGAATTTTGGCTTCGGCTTTGATGCTGTGAAAATCAGCTAACGGCCCAATTACCCTTGCAGCCAAGGCCTCACCCACAAGCGTATTCGCTCGCCCGGTGTTCACGCTGACCAAACCGTCAGGCGTTTCGATAATTTCCAATGTGCATGGATACTTGCGTTTGGGGTTGTCTGAGAACGAATAGTAGGCCGGGCTTCCAGGCTCGGCGCACCCAGTCATAGCCCCTGTGTTGGGACAATGAACGGTGATCACCTCACCCTCTATCGTCTCAATGTCGGCAAGAAATCTTTTGTAACGTCGCACTAGCGTGCCGCGCTGAAGCGGTGGCAGGTTCACTGCGCGATACCCCAAACTCTCAAAGCTTGCGATATTCGTTCTAGCCCTGTGATGATGGCTTCTTCGCTTGTGGTGTATGCAAACCGCACATATTGGTCCGCTCGATGCACACCAAAATCCGTACCCGGCGTAGTAGCAACCTGAAATTCCTCGATGAGTTTCCAGCAAAAATCGCTACTGGCCATGCCCGTGTGGCTGATGTCAACGTAGTGATAGAAGGCTCCATCTGGCAGAACCGGAATCTGAAACCCCAAGGTACTAAGGCCATCGCCCAAAAGCGTCGCGCGTCGCTTAAACGCTCGCCGCCGCTGCTCATGAATCGACATAGCAGCGTTGTCAAAAGCCGCCAGCGCGGCATACTGGGCCGGAGCATTCGGCGAGATAAACAGATTTTGGGCGAGCTTAGTGATCGGTTTTATGGCTTGGTCCGGTACCACTACCCAGCCAAGCCGCCAACCAGTCATACCAAAATACTTGGAGAAACTGTTCAAGATGTACAAATCATCCTCAATAGCCAGCCCGGTCGAATAGGCTACCTCTTGGTGACTTAAGCCTTGATAGATTTCATCGAGAATAATAAAGCCACTGTTCTGGTTTGCATGCGCGACCATGGCTGACAGATCATGTGCTGCAAGCATGGTCCCCGTTGGATTTCCGGGCGAGGCTAGCAACGCTGCCTTGGTTTGCTCGCGCCATGCACCCTTAAAGTCGTCAAGTGTTGGTTGAAAGCGGTTCTCGGCAGAAACTCGAATCGTCTTAGGCTGGGCTCCGACGAGGCGCGCAAACACATCGTTGCACGGATAGCCCGGATCCGTGATTAACAGCTCGTCATCCGGGTTCAAGAGCAAAGCTGATAACAAGGTTAGACCACCGCTTGCGCCGCTAGTCACCAAGATACGGTTTGATGCGACCTCGACGCCCTGTTCCGCATAGTACCCCGCGATGCGTTCACGAAGCTCAGGTATCCCTTGGGCGTTAGTGTATTTAGTCCGCCCTGCATCAATCGCTTGCTTGGCTGCAGCCATGACTGGCTCGGCGGTCGCAAAATCCGGCTCACCAACCTCAAAGTGGACAACGCTTTGCCCGATGGCCTCTAATTCACTGGCGCGGTGCGCTAGTTGCATCACGGCGAAGGGGGTGATTTTCTTAGAGCGGGCAGAAAACATAGACTTATCCTCAAACGTTGCCATCTCGCCGGTTTCCTACCGCGATCGCTCACTTTAACCAATTTGAACAGCCCAGATGAACAATTACCCATGTCGGTAACAAAAACCCAACACGCTGGGTATAGTTTTCGCTTCCAGCATCTGCTAGATTTCGCGCCCTTCTGATTTTGAGGCCCTTCCACTACAGGAATGGGACTGCATGATAAAGGAATTACCATGGCCGCTGACGCAAAAGCAAAATCTGTCAAAAAAAGTGAACCAACCAAACGTCGCAAAGCAGCGGCCAAGGATTCGCAGTTCCGAAACTTTACGCCATATAAGCCCAAACGTGGTGAGGCGTACATGAGCGAAAGCCAGCTGGAGCACCTACGCGACATCCTTATTCAATGGCGCACACAGCTCATGGAAGAAGTGGATCGCACCGTCAACCATATGCAGGACGACGCCGCGAATTTTCCCGATCCTGCAGATCGCGCCACACAAGAAGAAGAGTTTAGCATCGAGCTTCGCACTCGCGACCGCGAACGCAAGTTGATCAAAAAAATTGATAAAACCATTGATCAACTCGAAACCGACGACTTCGGTTATTGCGAAACCTGCGGGATTGAGATTGGACTTCGCCGACTGGAAGCTCGCCCTACAGCCACCCAGTGCGTGGATTGCAAGGCGCTTGATGAAATCAAAGAACGGCAAATGCACGGCTAGCAGAAATTTTTCAGCGATCTAAACCATGCTGAATGAACGCCTTGCCCCATCGACCCTTAGCGGGCGCTTTGCTCCCTCGCCTACTGGTCCACTGCATATGGGAAGCCTTGTTACCGCGCTCGCCAGCTTTTGCGATATCAAACAACGCGATGGCTCATGGTTTGTCCGGTTAGACGATATTGATCCGCCCAGATTTGATCAAGCGGGCTTAGATCACATTATCCAAGCCTTACACGTCCATGGGCTACGAGGCGACGGCCCAATGCGCAAACAGAGTGAGAACACTGATCGTTATCGATCCGCACGCGAAGCGCTTACAAAGATGGGCTACTACTGCGATTGCTCAAGGCGTCAACTTGCCAACCAGCTCATTTATCCTGGCCACTGTCGAGATAAGCGTCGACCGGCACGGAACCATGCCATGAGACTTTTCGTCGACGAGAAGTCGAGGCAATTCCGCGACGACATTAGCGGCCTGCATTCATTTGTCCCTGCACGAGATTTCGGGGATTTTATCGTTTGGCGCAGGGATGACCTCGTCACCTATCACCTCGCCACCGCTTGCGATGATGGCCAAGACTACAGCCATGTGCTTAGAGGCGAAGATCTATTTGTTACGACCGGGCCTCAGCTGCTTCTGATGGAACAGCTAGGATTATCGCCGCCGAGCTATGCTCATATACCGGTGCTTACTTTTCCTGACGGGACCAAACTCTCGAAACAAACTCATGCGCCTGCCCTGGACAACTCAATGCCCGAGAAAAACCTGCAGCGTGCTCTGTACTTTCTCGGCCAAAACCCCCCAATCGAAGATTTAACCGTTAGCCAGTGGATCGATTGGGCCGTGAGCAATTGGCAAATCAATGCGGTGCCCGCAACACTTCCTACGTACGCAAATCCCTTCGAAACTTGAATGAAAACAGTCGATTAAACGTCAGCCTAAGGCCCGTTAGCAGGGTTCATTCATGTGATTCTCTGCTAGACTCTTTCTCATGACTCGAATTGTTATGATTGATAGTGATGCAGCGCGGCGCGCGTCGATGGCTGGAGCGTTGCGTGAGCAGGGAATAGAGGTTAATGAGCATGATGCTCTGGCCCTCGACCTTATCGCTACCGAAGACGCCATCATTGTGACTGAAGAACTAGTCGCCGATACGATGCACGGCGTTGCCGAGCGGCTGCCGCTGATCGTCCTATCTTCTGAACCATCAGTGAAGGCGTCAGTTGCAGCCCTGCAAAATGGTGCAAAAGACTACTTGGCGCTCCCCGCGTCAACCAGCGATTTAATGGCAGCCATCGAACGAGCAACCTCTTACAGCGTGCGTAAACCGGTTAGTGTCATCGAGCCGGTAGAGATGATTGGCTCTTCTGAAGTTATGGACACCTTGCGGCAACGCATCGCAAAAGTCGGACCGACAGATTCAACGGTGCTCATTCTTGGTCAATCAGGAACAGGCAAAGAGCTGGTTGCGCGAGGCATCCACGCGGCGAGCAACCGTTCTCATGCACCACTAATCACACTGAACTGCGCCACTGTGCCCGCCAATCTGATCGAGGCAGAGTTGTTTGGTTTGGCCGCCTATGAAAACCGCCAACAAGAGAGTATTGGATTGGTAGAAGCCGCCTCCGGCGGCACCTTGTTTCTCGACGAAATCGCTGAGCTACCTTCGAGCGCACAGGCGCGATTATTACAAGTAGTGCAAGGGGAAAATCGAAAGGTCGGCCAAGCTCAAACGATGCCTGTCGATGTACGCATCATTGCTGCGACGCACAAAGATCTCAAGGCGCTCACCGAGAATGGTGAGTTTCGTTCAGACTTGTATTACCGCCTTAACGTCATTTGTTTTGAACTTTCTCCTTTGCGAGGGAGGCGTAAAGACATCATTGATTTGGCCGAGCGATTGCTCGCAGAAACCTGCAAACGTCTCGATAAACTAGGTCTCGTGCTTGGTGAGAAGGCAAAAGAGGCAATGCTTGAATACCACTGGCCAGGCAACGTTCGAGAGCTCAGCAATGCCATCGAGAGGGCCGTTATCCTAGCGGATGACGGCGCAGTTATAACTCAGGCACTGTTAGCGATTGAGCCATCGCCACATCACACTAACGATGAGCAAGCCATCGCAGATCCAAAGGAGACGTCGCTGGAAGACTACTTTGTCCGGTTCGTCCAAGAGAATGAAGATTTGCTTACCGAGACTCAGCTGGCCGCAAAACTAGGTATCAGCCGCAAAAGCCTGTGGGAGCGCCGACAAAGACTGAATATCCCGCGTAAAAAGACCCAGCAACGCGGTCTCCGCGAAAACCCTTGAAGCGAATGTTAGGCTTTTTCAGGCGCAAGAAGGGCGACAACCCAACGCCTGATCGCATCAAAAATCATCCGATCAACGCCAAAGTCGTCGACACGAACGCGCTCAAAATCATCGAGGTACTGAACGACAACGGCTATCAGGCTTATCTAGTTGGTGGCTGCGTTCGCGATGCACTCTGCGGAGTTGCGCCAAAAGACTTCGACATCGCGACAAACGCGCCTCTGGAGACCGTTAGCAAGCTTTTCCGCCGCTCACGTATCGTTGGCCGTCGTTTTCCTATTGTGCATGTGCGCTTTGGTCGGGACTTGTTTGAAGTTTCAACGTTTAGACAGTCTATCTCCAATAAAGTTGTACACGACGAACGCGGCATGATTTTACGCGACAACGCCTATGGCACGTTGCAGGAAGACGCCTTTCGACGAGACTTTACTGCCAACGCTTTGTATTACGACCCAACCACCAATGAGATCATAGACTTCGTCGGCGGGGTTGAGGACATCAAAGAAAAACGACTGCGCTTTATTGGCGATACACGCACTCGGTTAGCCGAGGACCCTGTGCGCATTTTGCGGGCTATGCGTTTTTCGGCGAAGCTGAACTTCACCATCGACAAAAGTATTTTAAAAGCGGCCGGCGATACCGCGAAACGCATGGAGGCCATTCCCCCGGCACGTTTGTTCGACGAATTTCTCAAACTTTTTTTGAACGGATACGCAGAAGCAGTTTGGCGACAGCTGCGACAAACGTCGCTAGCCACCGCCCTCTTTCCTTGCTGCGACCCAACAAGCGAACTCGTTCTTGCGGCCATGCGCAATACCGATGAACGCATCCATGGTGGCGCCTCAGTAACGCCAGGCTTCCTTGTAGCCGTCTTGCTTTGGGATGATTTCAAAGCCCGGCTGAATAATGCGGATGAATCGGATAAAGACCCTGCATTTGCTTCTCTGAAAGCGCAGCAAGATTATGTTGCGATTCCAAGGCGATTTGGGAGTTTTGCCAAGGAAGTCTGGGTTATTCAGGAGCGATTGCACAAACGCAATGTTCGTTCGTTGACACGGTTAGTAACCCACAAGCGCTTTCGTGCAGGATACGATTTTTTGTGTTTACAGGCCGAATCTGATGAGAGCCTTCGCACCACCGCCGATTGGTGGACACGTTATCAGGCCGTCGACGAATCTGGGCAGCAAGCGCTGATTGATGAGTTGCCAAAGCCGCTACGTAAGCGTCGACGCAGCCGGGCAAAGAAAAAAACTGCCTCGCCCGAAGCAGTTTCACAGGGCAGTAGTTGATTGCCAAGGTGACAACGATCATAGTGTTTGGCACTTACACGCGACGCGTCCAGCTAGGGTAAATTTTGTGTCAACGCCGCAAAGAACAGCCGCTAAACCCGGCTTAATATCCGATCCAAGCGGTATGCCAGAGTCAATTGCGCTGGTTAACTCAGCTAAGGCAGAGCAGAGACTGCCTCAATACGTTGCCGTTGAAGGACCTATTGGTGTCGGTAAAACAACGCTCGCGACGAAGCTGGCCCGTTTATTAGACTACCCGCTGATGCTTGAGCCTGCAGCTGAAAATCCATTTCTGGATCGTTTTTATGCGGAGGGGGCAAGCCAAGCCCTACCGACGCAACTTTTTTTCCTGCTCCAGCGCGCAAAACAAGTACTCGACATGCCAGGAAACGACCTTTTGGATCGCTCTCTGGTCGCGGACTTTATGGTCGAAAAAGATAATCTGTTTGCCCAGCTCACCCTCGACGCAGAGGAATTTGACCTTTACCAACAGATTCACAGCAGCCTGAAGATGCAACCACCAAATCCGGATTTGGTGATTTATCTACAAGCCCCTGCCAGCGTACTTCAACAGAGAGTCTTTCGACGAGGACTATCATTCGAACGCGCTATCGATATCGACTATCTGGATGTACTGGCAGATAGCTACACGGAATTTTTTCACTACTACGACAAGGCTCCAGTACTCATTGTGAATGCCGCAGAGATTGACTTTGCCAACAACGATGCACACTTCAACGCACTGCTCGAGCAAGTTTTGCATATGGAAGGCTCACGTCAGTTCTTCAACCCTAACCCGACACTTCTCTAGTAGTGGGTGATACGACGATAACACCCCCGCATTGGGCCGCATTAACCGCATCAGCTCAACGACTGGAACCAATTTCGAGCAACGAGTTACTGCAGGACGCAAAACGCAGTAACGTGTTGCGCCACGATTTGGCAGGCTGCCACTTCGACTTTTCTCGCCAGCGAGTGGACCAACAAGCTTTAGACGAGTTGCTAGCGCTCGCTGAGAAGGTTGACCTTGTTGCTAAACGAGATGCGATGTTCTCCGGAGAAAAGATCAACGTATCTGAGGGCCGCGAGGTAATGCACACTGTTCTGCGTCAAGGTGCTCCGCAAGCCCCATTGAACTTCCAAGAGCAGGTCGCCAGCACCAAGGAACGACTTTACGCTAGCGTCGATGCAATTCGCCATGGCTCTTGGCGAGGCTTTAGCAACCGAGCTATCAAGGATGTTGTCCACATTGGTATTGGCGGTTCACACCTTGGCCCCGAGCTACTAGTCAACGCCCTCGCGCACATCCCAAGCCAAGAAAAAGCGCCTAATATTCACTTTGTTGCCAATATTGATGCCAGTGATATCGATAAAGCTCTGCAGGGTCTAAACCCTGAAACGACTCTTTTCATCATCGTGTCAAAGTCCTTCAGCACACTGGAAACTCAAGTGAACGCAGATAGCGCGCGAAGCTGGTTTCTTGAGCGAACCGGCAATGTCGGGGCCATTGCCCAACACTTTATTGGTGTAACGACAAATTTAGCCGCTGCATCGAAATTTGGATTGTCAGAACAAAATATCTTCCCACTCTGGGATTGGGTGGGAGGCCGCTTCTCACTCTGGTCTGCGGTGGGATTGCCCATCATGCTGCAGATTGGCAGTGACGCCTTTGAGCGCTTGCTCAATGGGGCGCGCATAGCAGACGAGCATTTTGTCGGAGCGCCACTCAAGCAAAACATTCCTCTGATTTCAGCGCTTTTAGCTACCTGGAACACCACGGCATTAGGTTGCAATAGTCTGGCAGTTATCAGTTACGACCAAAGACTGAAACTGTTACCAGACTTTTTGCAGCAGCTTGAAATGGAAAGCAACGGTAAATCTGTTGACGTTACGGGCTCCAGGCTAAACTATCGGACAATGCAGGTGCTATGGGGCGGGTGCGGCACCAACGGCCAGCATGCCTATCACCAGCTACTGCACCAAGGCACGAGTCGGTTCGCTGCAGACTTTGTTATCGTCGCTAGGGATGCCTACCATCGCCCAGCACACCACCACTGGCTATTTGCTAACGGTATCGCCCAAGGGCAAGCATTGACGCTCGGCCATCAACCCGAAAAATCTCATGAGCAGCATAAGTTTGTCGAGGGTCAACACCCATCGACGACGATCATTCTAGACGATCTGCAACCCGAGCAATTAGGGTGTTTACTCGCCATCTATGAACACAAAGTTTTTTGTCAGGGCGTATTGTGGAACATAAACTCATTTGACCAATGGGGAGTGGAACTGGGTAAGAAAATGGCCTTACCGATTTTTGATGAACTTCAAGGCGAGCAATCCAGCAACCAAGACCCTGCAACACAGCATTTGATTGACCAGTTCAAGCGCAGCAACCAACGCGAATTTTGATCGCATCGGCTAGGCCAATAGGAGGATTTCAGTGAGCGAACTCTACCCAGTCCCTGCAACTCTAAGGACTCGTACGCTTATCGATGACGACACTTATCAATCAATGTATCGGCACTCCATCGAGAACCCTGATCGTTTCTGGGCAGACCAAGCCGAATTGTTTCTGAGCTGGCACCAGCCTTGGCACACTGTAAGTAATGCGGACATCCCTAGCGGTAACATTCGCTGGTTTGACGGCGGGCAACTCAATGTCAGCGTGAACTGCATCGACCGGCACTTACCTACCAGAGCGAATCAGACGGCGATCATTTGGGAAGGCGACGACCCTAAAGATCATGCACATATCAGCTATCAAGAACTACACGACCAAGTGTGTCAGTTATCCAACGGTTTACGCGCGCGAGGAGTGAAAAAAGGTGATCGAGTTTGCATCTATATGCCTATGATCCCTGAGGCTGCCTACGCCATGCTTGCCTGTGCTCGAGTCGGCGCAATTCATAGCGTCGTATTTGGTGGCTTTTCGCCCCAATCCCTTAAAGATCGAATTCTGGATTCAGACTGCCAAACTGTTATCACCGCCGATGAAGGCGTTCGTGGCGGCAAGTCTATCCCGCTGAAAGCAAATACTGAAGAGGCATTAGCCGGCTGCCCAGATGTGCACACAGTTGTTACCGTAAAACGCACAGGCGGCAACATCGCGTGGACTGAAGGGCGGGACGTCTGGTATTCGGATCTGACAAAGGATCAACCGAAAGCAGCCGAACCCGAGGTAATGGAGTCCGAAGATCCGCTCTTTATTCTGTACACCTCTGGCTCTACCGGCAAACCCAAAGGAGTTCAGCACAGCTCGGCTGGCTATTTGTTGCATGCTGCGATGAGCCATAAGTACGTTTTTGACTATCATGACGGCGACATTTACTGGTGCACTGCTGATGTCGGTTGGATTACCGGTCACTCTTACATCGTTTACGGCCCACTGACCAATGGCGCCACCACGGTAATGTTCGAAGGCGTGCCCACTTATCCAGACGCCTCACGCTGTTGGCAGGTTATCGATAAACATCAGATCAATATCTTTTATACGGCTCCCACAGCATTACGTCAGCTAATGGCTCAGGGCGACGAATTTGTTAGCGGTAGCTCGCGCGCAAGCCTGCATCTTTTGGGTAGCGTTGGAGAGCCTATTAATCCCGAAGCATGGGAGTGGTACCACCGGGTTGTCGGTGATAGCCGGTGCCCTATTGTCGATACATGGTGGCAGACAGAGACCGGCGGCATCATGATTACTCCGCTGCCCGGAGCAACAGCGTTGAAGCCGGGATCCGCTACGCGCCCGTTCTTTGGGGTGCAGCCGGCATTGGTGGATACTGAAGGCAAACTGATCGAAGATCAGGCAGCGTCCGGCAATCTGGTTATCACGGCCTCTTGGCCCGGACAGATTCGAACTGTTTACGGCGATCATCAACGAGTGATCGACACCTATTACTCCACCTACCCTGGCTACTACTTTACCGGCGACGGTGCGCGACGGGACGAAGACGGTTATTACTGGATCACCGGGCGAGTCGATGACGTGATGAACATTTCCGGCCACCGTATCGGCACCGCCGAGGTGGAAAGTGCCTTAGTGTTACATCCTAGTGTTGCCGAAGCCGCTGTAGTGGGATTCCCTCATGACCTCAAAGGTGAAGGGATCTATGCCTACGTGACCCTAATGGCCGGCGACAATTCAGACAGCGATGCGCTGCTTGCCGAGCTAATCGCCATGGTGCGCAAAGAAATCGGACCCATCGCCAAACCTGATGTTATCCAGTGGGCGCCGGGGTTACCGAAAACACGGTCGGGTAAAATTATGCGACGTATTTTACGCAAAATTGCTGCCAACGAATTGGAGAGTCTCGGCGACACGTCCACCCTTGCAGACCCGAGTGTGGTGGAGGACTTGGTCGCCAACAGGGTTCAGCCTGCTCGCTAGTATTCTTTACTGACGGCGCTTCGGACACAAAAAAGCCGGCATAAGCCGGCTTTTTTAACGATGGTGGGCGTTAGCTCGCCTCGTTTTGGTCACGGTAGTTCTCAAGCTCTTTGATTGATAGCTTAATTCGGCCCCGTTGATCTACATCAAGCACAACCACTTCAATCTCTTGGCCTTCGCTCAAGTAATCGCTGACATTCTCTACGCGTTCTTCTGCAATCTGAGAGATGTGCAGCAGCCCATCTTTACCAGGCAGAATCGTTACGAACGCACCAAAGTCTACGATGCGCGCGACCGAGCCCTTATAAATGGTGCCAACTTCCGCTTCAGCAGTGATCTCCTGAATTCGAGCCACTGCTGCATCCTTAGCCGATCCGTCTTCCGCATAGATACGCACGCTGCCATCGTCGTTGATATCGACTTCTGCGCCCGTTTCTTCGACGATGGACCGAATGGTCGCACCACCTTTACCGATGATGTCGCGGATTTTATCCGGGTGTACATTCATCGTTACCATGGCCGGTGCGTTTGACGACAACTCCTCTCGGGACTCGCTGATGACCTTATTCATCTCACCCAAAATATGGATTCGCGCTTCATTCGCCTGCGCCAGAGCAGCTTCCATAATTTCTTCCGTGATGCCTTCGATCTTGATATCCATCTGCAGTGCGGTAACACCTTTGTCAGTGCCAGCCACTTTGAAATCCATGTCGCCCAGATGATCTTCATCGCCCAAGATGTCAGTCAATACCGCATAACGATTTCCTTCCTTGACGAGTCCCATTGCGACCCCAGCCACAGGAGCTGTTACTGGCACACCAGCGTCCATCAGGGCTAAAGATGTACCACAGACGCTAGCCATTGAACTAGACCCATTGGATTCAGTGATCTCGGAAACCACGCGGATGGTGTATGGAAAATCTTCGGCATTCGGCAGTGCTGCTGTCACGCCACGACGCGCCAACTTACCGTGGCCGATTTCTCGACGCTTTGGGCCGCTCATAAAGCCGGCTTCGCCAACACTGTAGGGAGGGAAGTTATAGTGCAGCATGAAGGTGTCTTTGTAGGAGCCTTCCAGAGCATCAATTAGCGCCGCATCGCGCAACGTGCCCAATGTTGCAACCACTAAAGCCTGAGTTTCACCGCGTGTGAAGAGCGCGGAGCCATGTGCTTTAGGCAGCACGCCCACCTCTACCTCAATCGGCCGCACGGTGCGCAGATCGCGACCGTCAATACGTGGCTCACCGTTCAATACTCGCTGCCGCACTAAGTCTTTTTCAACCCGGGCGAAGGTATCTGAGACATCATCTGCACTGTATGGCGCATCGTCTCCTGAAATTTCCGCAACCGCCTTATGGCGCAAAGCGGATACAGCTGCCTGGCGCTCCATCTTATCCGAGATACGATAAGCCTCACCAAGGTCAGCCTTGATCGCGGAAGCAACAGACTCTTGAAGGCTCTCATCCTTCGCTGCAGCCTGCCAATCCCATGCTTCCTTGCCTGCTTCCGCAGCCAGTTCAGCAACAGCTTTAATGATTGCCTGCATTTCTTGGTGGCCGAACAAGACAGCGCCCAGCATTTCGTCTTCGGTCATTTCTTTCGCTTCAGACTCAACCATCAAAACCGCTGACTCGGTTCCAGCAACGGTCATGCTCAGCATCGACTCTTTTAAGGTCTCATAACCAGGGTTCAAGATGTAGTTACCATCGATATAACCAACGCGCGCTGCGCCCAATGGCCCATTAAACGGGATACCCGAAATAGCCAGAGCAGCAGAGGTGCCGATCATTGCCGCAATATCTGGATCTTGGTCTTTATCGGCAGACAATACTGTGCATACCACTTGGACTTCGTTCATAAAGCCCTTGGGGAATAGTGGCCGAATAGGCCTGTCAATCAGTCGGCAGGTGAGGGTCTCTTTCTCACTTGGGCGACCCTCGCGACGGAAAAATCCTCCAGGAATTTTTCCAGCGGCATATGTCTTTTCTTGATAGTTCACGGTCAAGGGAAAGAAGTCCTGACCGGGGCGTGGGCTTCTGGCGCCTACCACCGTAGTCAAAACCACAGTGCTACCGATAGTCACTGTGACAGACCCTGTAGCCTGTTTCGCAACTTTGTTTGTTTCCATGACGACCGTTTCGTCGCCATATTGAAATTCTTTATAAATAGGGTTCAAGCTGATTCCTCCAATTGGATCTGCATTCTTCTAACAATTTACTGTCTTTACTTTCTTCTTTTCTCTTTGTGTACTGCATCCAGTCTGACTCTTCAGTCAAGACTCCGTTATCGATCTGGTTGCCCTCAACCCGACCTGTCCACTCGTTTGGGCAGATGGCCGTAAACATTTGCGCTGCGTCTTTTCCTTGGCGGCGCTATTGCTGTTTTGGTGCTGTGCAATCGTTGAGCGATAACGAGAACCCGCCTCGATTTAGAGGCAGGCCAAGACATCCTATCGACGCAGTCCAAGTCGCTTAATCAAATCACTGTAGCGACCTACGTCTTTCTTCTTAAGGTAATCCAACAGCTTGCGGCGCTGGTTAACCATACGAATCAGACCACGGCGAGAATGGTGGTCTTTGTGATGCTCCTTAAAGTGGCCTTGTAGCGTATTAATGTTGTGAGTCAGTAATGCTACCTGCACTTCGGGCGAGCCCGTGTCACCGTCTTCGAGTTGATACTCTTTCACGATTTCCGCTTTTGTTACGGCTGTTAACGCCATGTCGTTTCTCCAAAATACGCTGTTACTCGATGCATCCGAAACCGCGCGTATTAGCAGTATCGATGCCTATTTTCTGACTAATTGGTGGCGACTAACCTTCGTGGTGCCACCCGACCGTCTGTCAAAATTTCTCCAACACCAAGAAAGCGATCTTCCTCGGCTAATTCAAATATTTGTACCCAGCCATTGGTGGGTGCATGTGCCACCTGGACTGGTTGGCCCTGACGCACATAATGAGCGGTGTCTTCGTGCAGCCTAACCGCAGGCCAAGAGCATACAGCGCTCGACACGGGCAGTAGCAGCGCCTCTAACGCTTGCAAATCATCTATCTTTGCAACTTGCTCTAGGGTCATTGACTGAGCCAATTCATAAGGACCTGCAGTCAATCGCCTCAAAGCACTCACATGTCCACCACAGCCCAATGCCGAACCCAAATCCTCAGCCAAGCTGCGGATGTAGGTTCCTTTACTGCAGTAGACGCGCAACTCTATATCGACCCCAGAAAATTGCAAAAGTTCTGCGCTATAGATGGTTACTGTTCGGGCCGCGCGTTCAACCTCGATACCTTGTCTCGCCAACTTATATAGTGGCTGGCCTTTATGTTTTAAAGCCGAATACATCGAAGGGATTTGCTCGATTTCACCGACAAATTCTCGTAACGCAGAGCCAACCTGTTCTTGTGTCAAATTACTGGCATCCGACTCAGCAATGATTTCTCCGTCTGCGTCTCCCGTCTGCGTTGTCGCACCAAAGCGAATACGCGTCCAATACGCTTTATCTGCATTCAACAAATACTGCGAGAACTTCGTTGCCTCGCCGAAACACAGAGGCAGTACGCCCGTTGCTAGAGGATCTAAACTTCCGGTATGCCCTACCTTCTGGGCACCGAACAGTCTCTTAGCCTGTTGGACTGCGTCGTTGGACGAAATACCTGGAGGCTTATCCAGCACGAGAACACCGTCTATGGGCTTACCTTTTTTTCGTCTAGCCAAGGTTTAAGGATCGTCCGTTAGCGTTGCTTTTACCGCTTCGTCGATTTGTTCAGATCTCTGCTGATCTTGATCTACCGCCTGGCCAATCAGTTTCTCTAAGCGCGGGCCTCGCTCGGCCAGTTCATCATAATGAAAGCGTGGCTTCGGCGTTGTGCGCATCGTGTGACGCTTCGCCAATTCGGTTCGAAAAAAGCCCGCCGCGCGATTCAATACTTCTATCAACTCTGTCTGCGATTTGGCGTCTTGCGCCTGCAACGATGACACGTATATCTCGGCGTAAGAGAGATCTTTGCTCACCTTAACGTCATTGACGCTAACGAAACTACCAACCCGAGGATCACGCATGTCGCGCTGCAATATGCGCGACACTTCATCTCGAACAAAATCTGCAACTCTGAGATCTCTGGACATGCCAGGGTTTCCGCGCTCTCGACCCTAAAGCGAGCGCGCAATCTCCTTGGTATCGAATACTTCAATCAAATCGCCCGCACGCACATCATTGTAGTTACGCACGCCAATACCGCACTCAGTGCCGTTTCGTACATCACTAACGTCATCCTTAAAGCGACGTAATGACTCGAGTTCTCCCTCGTAAATGACCACGTTGTCACGCAGCACACGGATCGGTTTATTACGATGCACAGAGCCTTCGATCACCATGCATCCAGCAATCTGCCCATATCGAGGGGAGCGAAACACGTCTCGGACCTCTGCCGTTCCGATAATTTCTTCGCGGATTTCAGGGGATAACATGCCAGACAATGCGTCTCTGACATCGTCAATTAGCTCGTAGATGACGCTGTAGTAGCGTAGCTCAACCCCTTCGCGTTCAAGTAACGTTTTAGCTGTCTTGTCCGCTCGCACGTTAAAACCGAAAACCGTAGCTCCATAGGTCGCAGCCATGGTCGCATCAGATTCTGAGATACCACCCACGCCAGATCCCAGAACCTGTACCGCGACCTCATCATTGCCCAGCTCTGCCGTCGCTTGCACGATAGCTTCAAGGCTACCTCGCACGTCGGTCTTAACGACAAGTTTGAGGATGCGCTTCTCGCCCTCAATCATGTTGGCAAACATGTTGTCGAGTTTGGCGGCCTGCTGAC
>CAJWZG010000012.1 GCA_913049565.1 uncultured Gammaproteobacteria bacterium | reverse complement strand
CATCGTGGCGTTCGGTACGTGGCCGTAGTTATGTCCGGGCAGTAGCAGCGTGTCATCCGGCAGGCTGCACAGTTTGCACATGCTGTGGTACATGTCTTCGGAGTTAGAGCCGGGTAAATCGACCCGTCCGCAACCGTTAATAAACAAAGTATCCCCGCTGATCAGGGTATTTTTGACTTTGAAGCACTGACTCCCCGGTGTGTGGCCTGGCGTATGTAAGAACTCGATTTCAATCTCGCCAACCCGTAGCGTATCTCCTGATTCAACCCGGGCAATATCCGACTCAGAGCACTCCGTTACCTTTTTGATGCCGTCTGCTTCAAGGTTGTGGGCATAAAGCTTGACGGGATTGGTTTCCAGTAGCTTCGCGTAACCCTCAACCTTGTTGCCGCTAAAAGAGCCGCCAACATGATCTGGGTGGTAGTGTGTTGCGAGTGCTGCGGTGAGGTTGTATCCCTTCTCATTGATATGGCTAACCAGCGAATCAATATCCCAAGCAGGGTCAACGAGAACGACGTCGCGGGAACTGCGGCAGCCGATCAAATAGGTGTAATTCTGCATCGGACCAATCTCGATTTGCTCGATGATGAGATCTGATGGTTCCTCCCAGCTAGCTTCGCTCATTGCAACTTTCCGTGGTTTTCGTCATTTCAAGGACATTAAAGAAATTCGTCGGCTGAGTAAAAGTTAGATGTCACAGACAAAGTGATTGCTCGCTGTAGCATTTATTGAAGTTTGCGCGTTTTTGGCGGCTGCCTTTCGCTATAGTTCCGACATGAATACGGTAGGCCCTGAGGCTAACACAGCAGCATTGTTACGGCCCAAGCAGGTTCGCATGCAACAAGCGGATCAGTGGCGTCGCAGTCTTATCGCTGCCTTGCTGACACAAACGGATAAGCCTCTGGAAGACGTTGCGTCGAATGTGGGTCTCGCCGATGTTGATGAGTTGGTCAATGAAACAAATAGGCTATGCGGGCGATCACCCGTGGATCTTCGCCAGAGTGAATCGACTCAGCTCGAATCACCGCTACCGCTAGACACCATTATCCTGAGGCTGCCGGTTAACGGCGCGTACAACTACGACTGGGTGTTTGGATATTTGCAGGGCCGCGCGCTGCACAACATCGAAGAGGTAAGTGGCCATTGCTACCGACGCAGAATTTCCTCAGCAGGAACCCCGGCCCACTGGATTGAGGTCAAAGTGCACCGAGGCGCGTTATTGGCAAGCATACCGTTATACAGCATTCCTGCCGTCGAGCTATTGGCTCGGATTCAAAGGCTATTCGATCTTGGGGTCGACGGAGATGAGATCGATCGCGGGCTTATCGACGCGAACTTAACGCTGATAGGGGAGAGCGTCGCCGAAGCTCCCGGGCTGCGTGTGCCAGGTGCGTGGGACGGGTTTGAGACGATGGTTAGGGCATTGCTCGGTCAGCAAGTAAGCGTGGCTCGCGGCACCGAACTGGCAAATCGCATGATTGACGCCTATGGCCAAGGTGATTTTCCGAAACCCGAACAGCTTGTTGATCGAGAGATAGCTGAGTTGGGTATGCCCGGCAATCGCGGCAGGGCGATTTCAGCTCTGGCAGGCTGGGTAGCTACCGAAAATCATGCCTTGCTGGAGGGAGTGGCTAGCGAACACTTCGTCTCGCAGATTGGTCAAATCAAAGGCATCGGTCCATGGACGCAAAACTATATGAGATTGCGAGTGGTCAAAGACCCAGATGCTTTTCCACACAATGACTGGGTGGTACTGAAGCAATTGGACACCACGCCGGCGCGAGCGTTGAGGCAGTCTGAAGAGTGGCGGCCTTGGCGCGCGTACGCCTTGATGCATATCTGGCGGTTGGCTGGATTAAAACGAAAAACCAAGAAAGATTGAGTCTCAAAGAAAAGTAAGCACTAACTTATATTCATGGAGGCGAAATGCCCACTTATTATACTCATGTAAGCAGTCCAATCGGTTCGTTGATGTTGACCGCCAATGATAGAGCCCTGACCGGTCTCTTTTTCTCGACAGGAAACAAAAGACGGAAGGAACCCGACGATGCATGGCAAAACAGCGAACCTCACTTTACTCAAGCCCGACAAGAACTGCTTGAGTATTTTGAAGGGCAGAGAGATCTTTTCGAAGTGCCGCTCGAGCCTTTGGGTACGCCTTTCCAAATGCGTGTGCTTGCAGTGCTGCAGCAAATTCCCTTTGGCGAAGTGCGCTCGTACAAAGAAATTGCACAGGCGATCGGCTCGCCTAAGGCAGTACGGGCGGTCGGTACGGCCAATGGCAACAATCCCCTAGCTATCTTTATCCCCTGTCACCGCGTCGTGGGTAGCAATGGTGCTCTAACTGGGTTTGGCGGTGGTCTAGATGCTAAGCGCTACCTTCTAAATCTTGAGCAGAAGCAAGGCCATCTGGCTGGCTTTTGTTAAGTAACTAAGTAGATACTAAGTTGATAAAAATAGTCATTCCGTGAATGCCGCATTCCGTTACTTGAAGTAAAGATAACTAAATGGTTACATACGGCATGCGCGATGCAAAGCAAACACAACGGCGGTTGCTAAAAACTGCCACACAGGCAGTGGCCGATCATGGAATTGCAGGTCTTCGCGTTGATCAAATTGCGCTGCAAGCAAAAGTAAATAAGCGCATGATTTACCACTACTTCGGCGATAAAGAAGGGCTGCTAGCGAGTGTGGAACTGCTGCAAGTAGAGAATCTGTCGGCTCCGTTAAGCGCCTCGGAACAGCAGGTGTTGAAGACCGCGCTTTCAATCTCTGATAAGCAGTCACTCAATACAAGTGGGCTACTCGGAGGTGAAACGTCTCAGCAGCAAGCGGCGGTCGTCGTCTTGCGTGGATTGCTAGATCGATGGGACTCAATGAATACCTTCCCAAACCACGACCTGCAGGTACTTTTATCGAAGCTGTGTCAGCTTGCCTTTACTGGCGTGCGAGACAACGCGGCTGACGATACAACAGGTGTGTCTAAGCCTCGCGTCAAAGAACGTTTCAGTTTGCGGCCAAGCCTAAATTTGGTGACAACCCGAGGCACCGCAGCGACAACAGAACGGTCGAAGTAGAAACAGAAAGTAACTGCCGCTCGGACGGCTCACGGTTGCTCGTAGCGAACGTGGCAACTCCTATAGCAGTGCGCCTGCGATGTATCTTCGATGCTGAGTATGTGATTGCTTTTGGCCGATTGCACCAAGGATATTTCGTCAGCCGCAGACTTTCCAATCAACGCTTTAGCCATGGGGGAATCAATGCTGATATAGGCGTTATTGCTGTCGATCTCATCTGGACCAACCAAGCGATAGGTGTGGGTGGTTGTCGCCCCCGCTCGTTCTCGCTTGCGGTCATCTTCCACAGCCTCAAGTGTCACCCAAGCACCAAAATATATTTTCTCTGTATCCAAAGGCAGTCTATCAACCACCTGCATGGCGCGAATGCGTTTATCCAGATAGCGAATGCGTCGATCAATCTCTGTGAGTTGGCGCTTACCGTAAACGTAGTCGGCGTTCTCAGAACGGTCGCCGAGTGCAGCGGCTGCCGCTACCTGAGCGGTCACTTCGGGTCGCTTTTCTTTCCAGAGAAAATTCAGCTCCTGTTGCAGTCGAGCGAAGCCTGCCGCCGTTATCACGGCGGTTTTCTCGGGTTCAGGCGGTCGGTAGCGTCCCATGCGCAAAGACTACCCTACCCACGGAAGGCGACCCAAGGATTAGGTCGTGTACCGATGCAAACCCTTAGCTACAATAACTGCGGTCAAGGCAGGCGCGAATGGAGATAACCGTGACATCGTCAGTGGATCAGATTTTGGTGCAAAAAGCCTCGGGTGCTCTTGGGGGTTACGTGTCCGGGGTATCGTTGGCCGATGTTGCCTCCAGCGACGCACATTACCAACGCGTACGTGAATTGTTGGTACATCACGAAGTTTTGTTTATCAGAGACCAAGAACAAACGCCGGCCGTTTTTGCCGCCTTTGCCTTGGCGTTTGGTGAGGTTTTGGGGCATCCGGCCTACGCGACGGTCAACGAAGAACCCGATGTACAGATACTAGAGAGTACGCCTGAAAACCCGTCCAAGATCGAGGTATGGCACTCGGATATGACATTTATGCAGCGCCCGCCGAGTTTTACTTTGCTGCAAGGACAGATTATTCCTGAGGTAGGCGGTGACACGTTGTGGGCGAGTGCTACTACCGCATACGATTCGCTCTCACCCCAGATGCAGGCGTTCTTAGCGCCGCTGCGGGCGGTCAACGATTTCCGACACGGTTTTCGCGAGAGTTTGGCGGAAGTCGGCGGTGCAGAGCGATTGGCGCCTGCGATCGCAGAAAATCCGCCGGTAGTGCATCCGCTAATTCGAACACATCCCGAAACCGGCAGAAAAGGGATCTACGTCAACGCACTATTTACGACACAAATCGTTGGCTTGCCCAGTAAAGAAAGCGATGCGCTGCTAGCGTTTCTTTTTCAGCATGTAGTGACAGTCGAGCATACGGTGCGCTTGTCTTGGCAGCCTGGAACCGTGGCGATCTGGGATAATCGATCCACGCAGCACAAACCAGTAAACGACTTTTTCCCGGAGCATCGGTTGATGCACCGGGTCACACTGACTGGCGATGAGCCGGCGTAGAAGGAGACAATAATGCGAAATTTGATAGCGACCTTTGTCGCAACCTCGTTGCTCTGGGCTCAGGCGAGCATGGCTCTTGCTCAAGACATCGAAATGACTCTGCTGCCGCAATCTACGTCAGCCGAAGTCCGTGATGCTGAAAGCAAGGCGCTGCAAGTGATGGCTGAGTTTATGCGCACGTTTAACCAGCGCGACACGCCAGCGTTTGCGCAAACTCTGGCCTTCCCTCATGTGCGGGTTGCCAGTGGCGGGGTAACAGTCTTTCCCGATCGACAGAGCTTTATCGACACCACCGATTTCGCGGATTTTGCAGAGCGGTTTAACTGGTCTCACAGCCAATGGGACAGCATAAAAACCGTGCAAGCCGATAGCAATAAAGTGCACTTTGCGGTTCGATTTACCCGTTTCAATCCTGCGGGTGAGCCTTATGTGTCGTTCCATTCGCTGTATATTCTGCAGCGCACCGATGACGGGTGGAGGATTCGTGCCCGCTCGAGCTTCGCGCCTTAACCCCTAACGCCTTCGATAATGACTCTCGCCAGCGTTGACGACTATCTTTCGCAGGCAGGAGCGCTGGACAAAGCGCTACTGCCGCTGGGGTTCATGTTGGTCTTTTGTGCGCATCATCGATTGTTGAGTGCCGACTTTATGCAGCAACATGCCGATCAACTGTCTGCAGTACGCCTGCAGGAGGGGCCGGTTACTGCTTTATTTGCGGTGCATGGCGGCTCTCTCTACGAGACTGATTTTAACCCTCAGGGGGTCAAGTTTTTACGCGGCTATTTGCCGCGGCTGGCGGGGGATTTTGCATCCGTCTTCGGCGCGAATTGCTACGACATCAAAGACGACTGGTCGAACTATCAGCAGATGGCCGATGTTCTGGTGCGACGCTTAATGGGACCGCCCAAGCGCCCTAGTGCGTGGGCTGGCATAAAAGAAAGAGTGATTGCTTTATGGCGTTAGCGTTACGTGACTATGAGGTGTTCCGCGGTGACGCTAATGCATTACCTGCCTCGATGGCTGATGTGTTGGATCAATTGCCGAGCGGGCCTGAAATTTTGCGAGTTGCTAAACTGGGCGATCAAGTAATCGGCTGCTATGCCATGTATATGCCTAACGCTACCCGCGATGGCGCTTCAGCGCCAAGCTTTGAACTGGCGATGGTCATGGTTGAGCCAAGTTTGCAGCGTAACGGTGTAGGGCGGTGGTTGGTAGGTCACGCGATCGGAGTGGCCGAAAGTAAGGGAGGTCGTCAGCTAACGACGCGGTTAGTTTTACCTACGCCCTTTTTTGAAGGTCTAGGCTTTCAACGAACTGCGGAAGGCTTTCGGTTCGATATGTATCCGGAATAGACCGGTGAATGCAACAAATGTAGGCTCACACGGTTAGAGGTTGTCAGGAAGCATTGTGCAGAACAATATTGAGATAACGTATGAGCATGTCACCCGATTTGCGCCGGGTGATCCCGCAGCTCAGATCTACTTGGAAGAAAACGGCTATGTGATTTTTGCTAAGGCGCTGAACAATGCTGAAGCCGAGCACAGTCTCTCCTTGCTTTGGGATTATTTGGAAAGCCTAGGCACCGGCATTGATCGGCAAGATATCCACACTTGGGATGACGATCGATGGCCTACCGCAGTGCATGGAGGCATTCTACCCAGCTACGGTATTGGCCACTCGGCCGCGCAGTGGTTTATCCGCGATGTGCCGAATATCAAAAAGTGCTTCGCTCAAGTTTGGGATGGTGACGAAGATCTGCTGGTCAGCTTTGATGGGGTGACTATCTGGCGTCCTTGGACGCATAAAGCCGATTGGAAAACCAACGCTGGCAACAGCTGGCTGCATATCGACCAACACCCAATCGGTCGCCCTGGCAAGCACTGCGTTCAGGGGTTAGTAAACCTACTGCCGACATCGCCTGAAACCGGTGGCAATGTTGTCGTGCCCGGCAGTCACCGCCTGTTTGAGCACATCCCGCAGCGATATACTGAGCGCTTAGACCGCATCCACCCGAGTATCGATCATTTTCGATTCCCGAACGACGACCCTAATCTAGCGCAGAATCAGCCCATCATGTGCCATATGGAAGCCGGCGACCTGCTGCTTTGGGACTCTAGGACTATTCACTGCAGCGCACCCAGTTTGAATACTCCTAGTCGTGCTGATGAGCTGCTTCGAGCCGCCAGCTTGGTGTGCATGATGCCAAGGTCTAGATCGAATGAGGCGGTGATCCAAAAGCGCAAAGAAGCGGTAGAGAAAGTTGTTTCAACAACGAACTGGTCAGATCGATTTATCGATGCAGATGCCTTTCCCAACATTCAGGCGGATCCGCAACGTGAGATTTACCGGTGGCCTGAACCCCCGCAGCTAAATGAGAACCAACTCAAGATGGTTGGCTGGACTGAAGAAGAGGTAGGCGCGCTACACCCCTGACTCAAGATTCGTTCGGCGTTATTTAGGCTCGTTATCTGCTCGAGCAGCGCGGCCCAGATAGCCGCCATGATGTCGCAGACCATAGTCTTCTCGGGTGACATCTTTCTGCTCCATAAGCGCCAGCGTTAGGGCATCACTAATGGCAAGCATAACGGCCATCGATGCGCTGGGCGTTAAGCCCAGCGGACAGGGTTCGATAATGGTGCCCATATCCAGTATCAGATCGGAGTGCTGGCGCAATTCGGAATCGAGATGCGATGTAACTCCAATGATCTGAGCAACGCCCAGATGACGAGACATCTCCAAAATTTCGAGAACCTCGCGGCTTTTACCGCTAGTTGAGAATGCGATCATCACGTCGTTTGGCCCGACGAGCCCCAGATCACCGTGCGCGGCTTCCGCCGGATGAATAAAGTCAGCCGGGGTCGCTGTCGAGCACAAGGTGGCGGCGAATTTCTTGGCGATATGGCCTGCTTTGCCGATACCTGTGGTTAAGATCTTGCCAGAGCAGTTTTGCATAACCGTTACCGCGTTGACGAAATCGTCATTGATCTCAATGGCGTTGATGGCCTCGGCCTCCGCCTTAAGCACTGCCTGCATCCGTTCTTTAATGTTCAAAGCAAAACCTGCTGGGTAACTCCATAGCGGGCGCCAGTCTATCCCAAGCGGTATCAACTCGCTGGTGTTATTCGTTGCTCGTTAAACTGCTCGATCGGGTTTACTGCCGATAGAGCGGTTTCGAGCGAACAAAGACATAGACTCCCATTTTTGGGATCTGTTAAACCGCATGTAGATCCGATTGCGCTTGGGGCATCATTAGCAGATGAACACTGATCTTACTATTGAGCCTTCCCTGCTACTGATGCCTTGGCCTGACCAAATCGTCTTGCCAACGGATAGTGAGGCAGGAACGCGTTTGCCCAGCGCTGCTACGACAATCGAATGGTTGGGCCATCCGAGCCCTCAGGCTGAGGAATACACCGAGCGTGCACTGTCATTGTTCTCGCTTGGGCAGATTCAGATTTCCATTAGCGATGCGACTGAGGATCTATTGCCGCATTTGTCCATGGATGAATCCTACATTTTGGAAGTCATGGAGTCGGGAGTCTCTCTATCGGCATCCAGCGTTTGGGGCGTGTTGCGAGGTGTCGCCTCGTTGATACAGCTTGCAACTAAAAACCAGCTTAGCCCCGGGTTGACCCTGACAGATCGGCCGCGATTCCCTTGGCGAGGTCTGCTTCTCGACGTTGCTCGTCATTATTTTCCTATTGGCTCCCTGATTTCGGTAGTCGATGGCTTGGCCGCGGTAAAAATGAACGTACTGCACTTGCACCTATCAGACGATCAGGGTTTTCGTTTTCCCAGTGCCGCATTTCCCAGGCTTGCTAGTGAAGAGCACTACACGGCGGATCAACTGCGGGGGTTGGTCGCTTATGCAGCAGAGCGTGGTGTCAGGGTGGTTCCGGAACTAGATATGCCAGGTCATGTTACCTCTTGGCTGGTTGCGTATCCTAAATGGGGCTCTCGGCAAACATCTGAGAGCCGTCGGTTTGGGGTGCATCAGGCGTGTTTGAATCCGCTTGATGACGAAGTGTATCAGTCCATAGAGACCTTGCTGGGTGAGGTGGTAGATATTTTCCCTGACGAGTATCTGCATGTTGGTGGGGACGAGGTAAATCCGAGTTGGTGGCAAAGCGATCCAACCATTGCGGCTTATCTTGAAGAGCAGCAGATGAGCGCACAGGACTTACAAAATGAGTTCCTAACTCGGATTTGCGCCATTGTAGAACGGCTTGGCAAAAGAGCTGTTGGCTGGGACGAGGTGCTCCATCCAGGCATGCCTAAGTGTGTGGTGCAGAATTGGCGGGGCGCGACCACTCGAGATCGCGCGTTGCAGCTATCGCGGTCGGTGATTGTATCTGCACCTTATTACCTAGATCTGCATTACCCTGCCGACATTCACTACGGGTTCGATCCAGAGGCTTCCCAAGCAGATTGGTTGGAACGCGAAGACGCTCTGCAGTCAGACCCACGTCTTCTGCATATAGCCGACGGCATTGAGTGGACGAAGCAGTGGCGGAATAACAGCATAGAGTTTGAAGGGGACGTGCGCGCCTTGGGCGGCGAGGCGTGTTTGTGGTCTGAGCTAGTGAACCCCGATGTGCTGTCCACGAGGTTGTGGAGCAGGTTGCCGGTGGTGGCAGAGCGGCTTTGGTCGCCATCGTCCTGCCGAGATATCGGCAGTATGTATCTTCGTTTGCAGGCCTGTTGGCAGTGTCTGCCGGAAAACCCAGAAGAAACCGCCCGTGAAAAATTGTCAACAATAGGTCTCAACGGCCCGGAACTTAATGTGGTTTCGTTGCTGGAACCCGTGAAATGGTATGGACGTTTGTTGGGTAAACGGGCATTGGAAGCCCGATTGGCTGGTACAGAAATGCCTAAGGCGAGGCCCTATCAGGTGGATACGCCGCTCAATCGCATCGTGGATTTTTTGCCGCCAGAGAGTCTGGCGGCGCGGCGACTAAACGCGGTTTCGCCTTTTACAGCAGCGCGGCAGGTGAAAGACCTACTGCATGCTTTAGAAGAGATGCAACCAAATCCCTTGCTGCTCGAGTTAGAGTCTGTCCTTTCTGCTTTAGATTCTGGAGCGGATTTATTGCTGGCATTGCAAGCTGGCGATTGTTCAGCGAATGCAGCGTTCGAGCAGATGCAGAGGTTAGCTCAACCTCAGGATGAGTATGTGGCAGCACCGCTAATTTATTGGTGCAGATTCCTCTCCAATGGCTCCCTTGCTGGGTAATGGACGTAGTGGGTCAAACGAAAGCCGACGCTCGTGAGGCCGCCGCGGCATGGTTTGGCTCAGCGCCGCAGCACTCGCTGGTGATTGAGCCCTTGGGTAACGGCCACATTCATCAAACATTTTTGCTTCACAACACTGCCAAAGAGGGTGCGCGTTATGTGCTGCAGCGAGTCAACGGTGAGGTCTATCGTGATGTCGAACTGCTCATGCAGCAGACCTCAAGATTGCTTGATCAGTTGGCGACCGATATACAGTTTACAAATGCCTACCAAGTTCCGGAACTGGTTATAACCCCCAACGGCCAAGCATATTCCTATGAAAAGAGGCCTAATGATGAGAACGCTTGGCGGCTGTGGCGTTTTGTTGACAGATCCGTCACCTGCGATCCGCCAACCGAGCGAGCTCAGATACGAGAAGCGGCCGCCGCCTTTGGGGCATTTCAGCGAACCATTAGCGTATTTACTCCCGGAGATCTTGCGCAGACCATTCCCGGTTTCCTGAGCATGAGCAGCTACCTTGACGCTTTTGATCAAGCGGTTGATCAGCTCAGTCAATCTACCCTCCAACCGTTAAGACAATGGCTTGATCTTGTGGCCGCGAGCCGCCAATGGCCTGACGAAATTTTGCGGCGCAACGCAATGATTCATGGCGATTGCAAGATCAACAATTTGCTATTCGATTGCGACCGTAAGCGCGTTTTGGCTGTGATTGATCTAGACAACTGTATGCATGGCAATTGGGCTTGGGATTTTGGCGATTTAGTCAGGTCGATTTCTTACAGCCGAGGAGGCTTCCATGAGGAAGACTATCGCACCTGTATTGAGGGGTTCCTAGCCGGACGAGGCGCATTGCCTGATGACCACTCGACGACCAACCAGCTTTTGGCGCTGGCACCAGGATTTCTAGCATTTATGCTCGGTTTACGTTTTCTAACAGACTATATCAGTGGCAATCGTTACTTCGTAGTGAGCCAGACTGGGGAAAATTTACGCAGAGCAATTGAGCAATTTGATCTCTATCGTCAGTTTCAGACTTACGAGCTGCAAATGCGCGAGATCGCTAGCAAGGTGTCTGCAAACTTAGACTAAGTAACAAAGTTAAGTACAACAGAGACGACCCCAGCCATGATCAGCACGAATGCCGCTGTTAGAACTAAGCCGACGATTACGAATTGACTGGCCTTGCCCCTAGCGAAGTCTCGTTCGCGCTTTTCTTTGGATTGAACGCCAATCATGGCGGCGATAGCGCTACCAAAAATTTGAATGAGAGTGAGTGGTTCCAGATCCTCCGGTTGCTGGTTCGGCCCATCCGGGAAAGAAGTTTCTGAAGGTCTCGTCTGTGTAGGATCGGACATAGCAGGTACCAATAGACTGAAAGAAGAGCGCGGATCATTATAAGGGATGGATAAGACAGGCGAGAGGATACCGTGAACGTTCGTGGCGTTTTTGCTGCCGGTCATCGATTTTGTCGGCCGTTGGTCTGGCTTTCGGCTATTACGTTCTTGGTATCCTGCACCCTTGGGCCCGTCGCTAATCAGCCCCTCCAATGGGTCAGCGGCAGTGCCCCCATCTATCCTGCCAATTTGCTCGCCGATGGTATCGCTGGACAGGTCACGGTTCGATACGACGTGACTGTCGATGGACGGGCTGTGAATGCTTCAGTTACTGCGAGCGAGCCGCTCGATCTGTTCGATGAATCGGCGTTGCAGGCTGTGCGCAGTTGGCGGTTCAAACCCCGAGTGCAAAAGGGTGAGGCCCAAGCAGTTTTAGACCTTACCAGTACTCTGGAGTTTCGAATCCCCAGGGCCAGAGCAACATATAGGAAGGAGGAAAATTAGGAAGGAGGAAAATGCAGATCAGTAACCCAGCGATCAATTACGCGATCTTGGGCCTATCCGTCTTGGTGATGGTAGTGGCTCTCGCTGAGGCGTCGGCGTTATCCGACGTTGACAATTTGGCCGAGCATATAGGGTTCATGATGAGAGTCACTGCCCGGTTAGCTTTCGCTATGTTCCTCTTGGCTTACATCGCCCGGCCTATAGCCCAGCTGCTGCGCAATCGTGGATTATTGCTGCAACATAGGCGTTATCTTGGTCTCGCCGCTGCGCTCGTGCAGACAGTACATTTTGGGTATGTGTGGGCCTATGTCGTAGTTTCGGGTGAAACTCTTGAGTGGCTTACCGTCATCTTCGGCGGTGCTGCTTTTGTTTTGCTTTGGGTTATGGCAGCGACCAGCATCAACTACGCACAGGGTAAGCTCGGCTTGAGATGGCGCCGTTTGCATCTTTTCGGCATCCACTACGTGTGGTTAATTTTTATGCAGACCTTTATTGCCACGGCAGTGAGTACCGGCTCCCTGTGGGCACAAGCAATGGCAGCCTTGGGTATGGTGGCTCTCAGTGTTCGTCTTGCCGCCTTGATTGCTCAAGGATTTAGGCGCACAGCATAAACGCCGGAGAACTCACCGGCTGGTTCTCCATCTGCTAGCAGCACTTGGCTGGTTAACGGGAAACGGCCTTTGCCAGATGACTTGAGTTTTTCCATCTCAGCGAGTTGTTCGCCAAACCTGCAGCGCACGAAAATATCTTGGGCTACTGGCTTGGCGTAGTTGATTTGACCGCTGGCTATGACGATCGAGGCATCCAACGCATTGAGCTTGAGTTGTAGATGCATCATTCCCCAACCTGTCAGCGCCTGTATCGCGTAGAGGCTGCCCGCAAAAGCCGTTCCATGAACATTGACGTTGGGAGTCAGTGAGGCTTCGGTGGTAAGCACGTGGCCGTCAAAGTCTGCAATGCGCATTTGCATGGCTGCAGATAAGGGTATTTGCTCGTGCCAGATGGTTTGCAGTTGTTGGCAAAGGGCTTTGGTGTTCGGGGCACGGTCGTTCATCATAAGGTTAGTCCACGGACGGTCGAGAAAAAAACGTGATTAGTGTGAATCTGGTGGGAATCAATGTCTATGAAGTTGTCTTAGAGGGTAGCGCCGAGAGTTTTCATCGTGTCATTCTCGATCCTGACTTCCACCAAATCCTCTGTGCAGGCACAAATACGCAGGAGTGGGTGCTGATTCAGGCCTTTAAATTTTTGTTAGAGCACGAACAGCGCGGCGCCATAGCGCAGGACTTCGATCTTGCGGATTTACCCTCGCGCTACCCAACTTTTGTAAGCTGTATGCAAGACCAGCTGGGCTTCACAGAATTAAAAAAAGAGCGAGACTGGTAGCCGCTGGTAGAGCGTTGCATTAGCTGCAGTGCTCTGAATAATCGTTGGGAGATCTTTATGCGAGCAGTCAAAGTATTTTTGACTTTTATATTGTCAGCACCGGCTCTGCAAGCGACCGCTGATTCGTTGAACGAATCTATCGCTGATGGAGTCGCCGCGGTATCAGATAAGGTGGTCGCTTGGCGGCGCGATATCCATGCTAATCCGGAGCTGTCTAATCGTGAGTTTCGCACTGGGGAGTTGGTTGCCGAGCATCTGCGAGATTTGGGTATTGAGGTGCAGATGGGGGTTGCTCACACCGGGGTTGTAGGCGTTTTAAGAGGAGGGAAGCCCGGTCCTGTAATTGCGTTACGCGCCGACATGGATGCGCTCCCGGTAACGGAAAAAACCGGACTTTTCTATGCATCCAAGGTTCGCGGCGAGTATCAAGGCCGCGAGGTTGGCGTTATGCATGCTTGTGGCCACGACAATCATGTGGCGATTCTGATGGGGGCCGCAGAGGTTCTCGCAAGTGTGCGTGATGAGCTTCCGGGAACGGTGAAGTTCTTATTTCAGCCTGCGGAAGAAGGCCCACCAAAAGGTGAAAACGGTGGCGCTAAGATGATGATTGAGGAGGGGGCGCTAGAAAATCCGAAAGTAGACGCAGTGGTCGGTCTTCATATCTCTCAAAGCGATGAGGTCGGTAAGGTGAGCTTTCGCCCTCTTGGTTTGATGGCCAGTGCGCAACGTTTCGATGTAGAAATTACTGGTAGCCAAACTCACGGAGCGCGCCCATGGGCTGGCGTGGATCCGATTGTTGCAGGGGCGCAAATTGTTAACGGTTTGCAGACGATTACCAGTCGTCAGGTCGACATCACTCAACATCCGGTAGTGGTGACGGTGGGACAATTTGAGGCCGGGGTGCGGAATAACATCGTGCCCGAAACAGCTCGCCTGAGTGGCACGATTCGTACTTTTGATCCCGATATCCGTGCCCAGGTGCACGAGAAAATTGAGCGGATTGTGACGCAAGTGGCCGCGTCGCAGGGCGCTAGTGCTACATTGGATATCGACCCGGGCGTGCCAGTAACCTATAACCACGCGAAGCTGACAGCTCAGTTGCGGCCTACGATTGAAGCCATCTATGGCGCAGAAAATATCTCGACCCCAGCGCCGATTACCGGCGCAGAGGATTTTTCCTTCTTTCAAGAGCAAGTGCCGGGCTTCTTTTTTTTCATCGGCGCTAGACCTGCAGATGTGCCGGGGAAGATGGCTATCCCCAACCACTCACCTTACTTTTATGTGGACGAAGGTGCCTTGCCCTTGGGCGTTCACGCGATGACGCGTTTAGCTGTAGATTACTTGCGCGCAGGGGTGCAATAGGCGGTTGCTCAAGGGCAGGATCTCACAGCCCCCAACACTCGCCGTCATTGGCGAAGAGAATCGCACCCTTATAGTTCTCTTCAATGGCATTGCGACTAATGCTTTCTCGTCCCCGGGTGCGCGTGTTTCTGTGGCTGAGAATAAGCATTCTGGCGTCGGCTTGATCCGCTACCCGCCCCAACTGAGAGGGCCTTGCATGCAGTTCGCGCAGAGCGCCGCGCGAATTTTCAGGAATTGCATGGCTTACCACCAGCGCATCAGCATCCTTGGCAAAATTAGCGACTAGATTTTTCGAATTATTGAAGCTGCCGGTAATTACGATAACTTTGCCACCAAGTTCAATACGCCACGCCAGTGCAGGAATATCGCCATGGTGCACCGGGATCGCGCTCATTTTCACTTTGTTCGTTTTATAGCCTGCCCAGCGCTTTGAGCCAGTAGCCGGCACATCGACGCTGCGTACTCGATAGCCGAGGCTTGCGCGCGGTTTGATCGCGTTAGCCAAGTAGGGGTACACACCCTGAGCGCCGAACATTCGCTGCATGAAGTCTCGGGTTGATGGATTCTCTCCTCCGTCGCCGGAAGGCCCCAAGATACTTAGGCGCGTGTCTCGCGTGTCGCTTTGGGCGGCGTTCAGATAAGCGGGCAGGTCGCCGGTGTAATCGGGTCGCAGCTGGGTTAGCGCAATGGCTTCAACGGTTTCAAAGTTTGCTCCGGATTTTTCAAAGCCGATTTGCGAGCCAGCACCGACGTCGACCAAGACTCTGGCAACATCGTCCTGCCAAATTAGGTAGCTTGGCGATGCCTGCCCGTCATTCAACTCTCCGCTGCCTGCACCTAAAATTTCAACCCATACGCTCTGCTCGCCGCAGTGAGTGCTGCTGGCATAGGTAGCGTTCGTAATGGTCAGGCTAAAGAGTGTGACGAGCAAAATACGATAGTAGATCATGACAATGTTTTCCGGCATTAGTCCGTTAGCGAATCAGCAGAGTTCAGCGGCAGTGCCTCGATCTCCGCAATGAGTTGAGTAAATCCGGCTTCGTCGGGCATCCGCCAATCGCCACGTGGTGACAGGCTAACGCTGCCCACCTTAGGGCCCGGTGGTAGGGTCGTTCGTTTGAATTGTTGGGTCATAAAGCGGCGAAAGAATTGACCAAGCCAATAGGCGATTACCTCTGCGGCATAGACGCCGCCAAAGCTATCGCAGGCCAGATAGAAAATTTTGGTCGGTGACGCGCCAAAACGCAGCCAGTGATAGAGATAGAAATCGTGGAGTTCGTATGGCCCTACAAGGTCTTCTGTGCGTTGACTGATTTCTCCCCCGGTTGGAGGTATCAGCTCTGGGCTAATGGGGGTGCTCAATACATCCGTTAAAACTGCCGCGAGATCTGGCCCAGATCGGTGTTTGGCATACCAGCGTACAAGGTAGGCGATCAGAGTTTTCGGCACGCTGGCATTCACGTTGTAGTTAGCCATTTGATCGGCATTAAACGTCGCCCAGCCGAGAGCCAGCTCGCTGAGGTCGCCAGTACCAACAACGATGCCGCCCACTTTATTGGCGTAATTGAACAAAATCTGGGTGCGTTCCCTCGCCTGCGCATTTTCGAATACCACATCGTGTTCACCGTTGTGGTTCAAGTCTTTTAAGTGCTGAGTGACGGCAGCACCAATGCCGATTTCCTCCAACGAAACACCTGTCGTTTGCGCTAATTTGTGTGCGTTACTGCGGGTTCCCTCACTAGTGCCAGGCCCCGGTAAGGTAACAGCGTACAAATGTGAGGACGGTAACGAGAGTTTTGTCAGCGCGTCTTTTGCTACCAAAAAAGCCAGCGTCGAGTCGAGGCCTCCAGACAGGCCAATTACTAAATGCTGTGTATTTGCCGCCAACATGCGTCGGGCCAAACCCGTTGACTGAATCTGTAAAATTTCTTGTGCTCTTGCTGCGAACTCGTGTTCGTCCGATGGCACGAAGGGTTGTTTGGAGTAATAGCGCTGCAGAGTTGGCAGAGCGCGTAACATACTCTCCGTCACAATTCGTCGGTACGGTCTAGGTCGTGATGCTTGAGCGAATGTGGTGTTTTGACCGCGATCATGCTTCAAACGCCGCAGGTCGATGTCTGCGGCCACTGACTGTTGCCCAAGTTCAAAGCGCTGGCTTTCCGTCAGCAGTTGGCCGGCCTCGGCAATCATGCAATGACCACCGAATACGACATCCTTGGTGGATTCCAGCGCCCCGGCCCCGGCATAAATGTACGCACAAAAGCTTTTGGCGCTGGTCATACGGACTAAGTCGCGCCGATAATCGGCTTTGCTGATCAACTCGTTGCTGGCTGAAAGGTTGCAAATAACACTGGCTCCGGCAAGCGCCGCATTGACGCTCGGGCTTATCGGTGCCCACAGGTCCTCGCAAATCTCGGTAGCTACGAGAGCCTCGCCGAGCTCGAAGAGTTGGTCTATACGCACCTGAAAGGTGCCGAGTTGTGGGTCGACTTCAGTCTCGTTTACGCCAAGACCAGAGACGAACCAACGTTGTTCATAATACTCGCTGTAATTCGGCAGGAATGATTTGGGTACAAGACCGAGAACCCGTCCCGCGCCAATCATCGCAGCACAATTGAGTAAGCGGCCATCAGCCAATCGCCATGGAATGCCGACAGCCATCAGTGGCAAACGCACGTCACTCAAAAGTTCCAATGCCTGCCGGACTTGCTTAAGCAATGCCTCTGAGAAAAAAAGATCTTCGGCAGAATATCCCGTTAGGCAAAGTTCCGGGAAGACGCCTAGGGCAACCCCGTTATCAGCCAACCCATTTGCTTGCTCAAGTATCGATTGGGCATTCGCAGTAGGGTCGCCGATAATCAAGGAAGGTGAAGCCGCAGCTACTCTCAGAAAGCCGAGGTCCTGATAATTCACCGTCAGTGCCTGATTGAGTGATGGGGTTGTCATAACCGAAGTTTAGCCTAAATCGTTGACGGTCATGACCTAGTCGTCCTGCCGTTGTCGAAAACCGTGTCCGAAAAGACTCAGCAGAACCCCATCGAAGAGGGTGTGGTACGTCTGCTATATTCAACCCAAAGTGAACGGAATGAACTAGTCCTTGGAGGGGGAATATGAACTTTGAATTTTCTGAAGAGCAGGAATTGCTAAGAGAGCAAGCCAGAGGCTTTTTGGCCGAACACTGCCCCCCGACGGCTGTGCGGGCCGTACTCGATGGGGACGCTGATTACGACGCAAACTTATGGGGAAAGATCGTAGAAATGGGGTGGACGGCAACCGTCATTCCAGAGGAATACGGTGGTCTTGGGCTGTCTTACTTAGAGCTTGTCGTCATCGCAGAGGAGCTAGGGCGGTCTTTGGCACCAGTGCCATTCAGTTCATCGGTGTATTTGGCGACTGAGGCGTTGTTGGCTTGCGGCTCGCAAGAGCAAAAAGAAAAATGGTTGCCATTGCTCGCCTCCGGCGAAGCTATCGGCACGTTTGCCTTGGCTGAAGGCAATGGTCGGCCTAGCGTCAAAAGCCTGACAACGAGCACGGGCGATAACGGCCTTAATGGACGTAAGCTGCCTGTTGCTGATGGGCGTGCGGCAGACTTTGCGATAGTCGTGGGCGCGTCTGTAGCCGGCGATGGCGCGAGCTGGTATCTGGTTGAACTTGACCAAACAGGCGTTACACGAGAGTCGGTCCGCACGTTAGATTTCTCGCGGGGCCACGCTGTTTTGACATTCGAAAACGCCGACGCTGAGCTACTCGGGGGTGACGGTGCGGGTTGGGGTGCCACAGAACGCTTGCTCGATCGGGCAGCCGTGCTGTTTGCTTGGGAGCAAGTAGGCTTGGCCGATGCGGCAATGATTCAGGCTCGCGATTACGCCATGGGCCGTTATGCGTTCGGGCGGGCAATTGCCTCGTATCAGGCGATCAAACACAAGCTAGCGAACATGTATGTGAAAAATACGCTGGCTCGCAGCAACTGCTATTACGGAGCTTGGGCGCTAAATACCGACAGCGCCGAACTGCCACTGGCTGCTGCAACAGCCCGAGTGGGAGCAATAAAGGCTGCGGTATTTGCCGCGGAGGAGAACGTACAAACCCACGGTGGTATGGGCTTCACATGGGAGTTCGATTGCCAGTTTTATTACCGTCGAGCCAAGTTGCTAGGGGTGAACGTGGGTAGCGAAGGCTACTGGCAAGACCGTTTAATTACTGCTTACGAACAGAACAACGCAGCCTAACGGGATTGACGCCCGGGGCGTGATGCAAAGAATTTAATTGAGGAAAAATCATGGATTTTAACGACACACAAGAAGAAGCAGCGTTTCGTGCCGAAGCAGCTGCATGGCTGAAAGCGAACGTTCCTAGCGCGGATGAGCTTACCGGACTAGACGATATCGCCGCCGCCAAACTCTGGCAAAAGCGCAAATACGATGCGGGTTGGGCCTGCATTCGCTGGGAAAAGAAGTACGGTGGCCGAGAGGCAACGGCTATAGAGCAAGTCATCTGGAATCAAGAAGAAGCGAAGTACAACACCCCCGGGGGTGTTTTCGTGATAGGTCAAGGCATGGCGGCACCAACGTTGATGACATGGGGCCAACCAGAGCATCATCATCGCTTTCTTCCTAAGCTGGCCAGCGGCGAAGAGATTTGGTGCCAGCTATTTTCCGAGCCTGCAGGAGGCTCGGATTTGGCGGCTCTTCGCACAAAGGCGGTAAAAGATGGCGATGATTGGGTTATCAACGGACAAAAAATCTGGACGTCTGGCGCTCATTACTCGGATTTCGGCATCTTGGTTGTACGCACAGACCCCAACGTGGCTAAGCATAAAGGTCTGAGCTATTTCTTCCTGGATATGAAATCTCCTGGCGTCGAAATTAAGCCCATCAAACAGCTGACTGGCGGAGCAAACTTTAACGAAGTGTATTTTACAGACGTGCGTATCCCGGACAGCCAGCGTTTGGGTGAAGTAGGGCAGGGATGGCAAGTGGCCCTTACCACACTAATGAACGAACGGGCCGCAATCGGCGGCGGTGGAGCCGGCGTTAACGTAGACGTGGCTTACCGAATCGCTAGCGAGGTGATGATCGATGACAAACCCGCGATCGAAGACAGTGCTGTTCGCGCCAAGTTAGCGGACTGGTATGTGCAAGAATCCGGACTGCGCTTTACCGGCTACCGCTCAATGACCGCAATGTCCCGAGGGGAAATTCCCGGGCCAGAGAATTCCATTGGCAAACTCGTAGGCGCGCCAAAAACGCAAGAGATGGCATCGTTTTGCATGGACCTGTTGGAAATGAGCGGCGCGATATGGGACGAAAATTTATCGAAAGAGGCAGGTTTGTTGCAACTGACGTATATGGGCGCACCGGGTGGACGAATCGCCGGCGGTACCGATGAGATCATGGCGAATATTATTGCCGAGCGAGTGCTGGGTATGCCCCAAGAGCCGCGCATGGATAAAGGCATGTCATTCAGTGAGGTGCCCACCGGAAGCAACTAACGCGAAGACTCGTTGAGAGACGGGCGTTACCCTAAGATCGTGGCTCAGTCATTGAGCCACTCGATTGAATCGCCAACCGAGATCTCGCCGGGCTCTTCAACGCTGAGGTAGACGCCAAGATTGCCACCATTTTCTTTGACAAGGTGGCGCATGATCTTCGGGTCTTTGGGTAGGTTATCAAAGCCGTGGGTCGTCATAATACAGCGTGGGCACTCAATTTCGACTTTCACAGTAGCGGAACCCATTTTCCCTCGGCGGCCAACCCAGTCGTTTTCTGGGAATCCCGACGCTTCGGTTTCAACGATGATATTGGGTCGAAAACGTCGGATATCGAACTGCGATTTTTCTGCTGTTTCCGCCTGAATATTCTCGAAGTGTCGCAGGCTGGCATGACTCATCAGCAATATCGGGAAAGCGTCGAAGTAAGTGCCCGGTGAAGATTCATAGACGAACAATTCTTCAGGGAACGCTGTTAAATCTGGCAAAGGCTCGTCGGGAGTGCGTGCAAAAACCTCGCGGAAATACGCTTCAGGATCTACGCCTTCATCCAGAGGAGGTCGCAGATAGTGCTCTAGCTGGTCCTTTGGTAGCAAAGGCCATAGGCTTACAGGCGCATTCACTTCGCCGCTCAGGATGTCATTAATATTCGGATCTGATGATGACGCTAGGCGCCCGTTTGCAAGAGTGATCTGCACTTCAGGAGAAACCGTTTTTGTTGTGGGTTCACTGGTAAAGCGCGCACTCATATCCAAGAGTTGGGGGAAGCGTTTACCGCCTTTTATGCCGCCGCGCTCCTCATCTTTCAGTGTCCACGCCCTATCTCCGGGCATGCCCTTGACGGTAAGTTCTGCTCGTTCCAGCGAGTGGCCCCCCATGCTTTTGACCGGATAGCGAAACAATTGGGTAATGCGCTCGTCCATGAACTCCCCTAAACCAATGGCTAGCTGAGTAGATTAACAAGTCCTCGATAATCTTGCAGAACATCATCGGCGCCGGAGGCAAACAAAGCCTTTGCATCATTGCTCCCCGTCAGCACGCCAACGCACCGCATGTTGAGTGCGGCGCCCGCCTGCATATCTAAAGCGCCGTCGCCCACCATTACAGACGTTGCTGCCACAGCGCCAAGAGCGTTGAGATTCGACTTTAGATGCCGAGGGTCGGGTTTCAAAAATTGCACATCGTCGCGGGCGTGTAGGCTGTCGACGTACTGATCAAGGTCTGGAAACATGGTAAACACTGCAGCGCGGCAGTTACGCGTCACGATTCCAAGGCGATATCCATCTTGTCTCAGTCGGATGAGCACGTCGCGCACCTGGTCAAAGACAGTAGTAGTGGTCGCTGCCAGCATCTCAATATCGTGAATGCGACGATGGCTGGCGTCGGCGTAGCTGTCAGCGGTCTGTGCGATCGCGGTATTTTGGTGAGTCAACCATTCGTAGGATGCTTCGATGATTTCAACGATATACAACCCTTCATAAACCTCGTCAGGAACGCCGGCTTGCTTCGCCATGGCCGCAATCTGCGCACGCATATCGGCCAAATCTAGATTGGGTACCAAGGTGCCATCAAAGTCGAAGAGTATGGCTTTAGCAGTCATTCCTCTGGCTCGCGGTGTCGATTCGCCCAGCGTTCTTTGTGGGTGTCTTGGATACGCTGGCGAAAACGCTGTATCAATAGCCAGCTAATGACAAACCCGCTAACAACCGCTAACACTGGATACGCCATCGCGGGCACCCAAAACGGTGCGGCCAGATCCGTATGCAAAACCGCCAGTGTTGCAACAGTGATTGCGACTGCCATTAACGATAGGGTCATTAGGTAAGCACCGACGGCTAGCAGCAACGGCAGCCAAAGTTGATTAGTTGTGTCATCAACGTTCAGATTAATGACAAATATGACGGCTAGAATCACGACGACGCCAGCGAGCCGCACTGACAAGTTGTTGAGCGATGAGTCAGACATTAGTCGACGATTCCTAGTTGGCCGCCATCAATTCGTATGTTCTGGCCGTGGATAGCGTCTGCCATCGGACCGCATAAAAATGCTACTAGAGCAGCGACTTCTTCTCGCCGGCTAATACGCCGTATCGGAATGTCTTTGGCGACGTGAGCTTCAACCTCTTCCCAAGTGTCTCCCCAACCGCGTTTGGCTGCCATTTTCATATAGTTTTGCTCTACCTCTGGCGTATGGATCATGCCCGGAGATACCAAGTTGACGCGGATATTCGTGCCCGCAACCTCTTTGGCGAGCCCGACGGTGATGTTCGCCAGTGCACCCTTTGCTGCGTAGTAGCCCGGCATTCTGGCATTCGGGCTGGTTGAACCGACGGTGCCTAAGTTGATGATTCGTGCCCAAGGTAATGCAGTAAGTGCGGGTAACAGGTGCCGAATCAACCGTTGGGCTGACAGCACGTTTTTCTGATAGGCCAATAGCCAGTCTTCATCGTTTTGAGTGCTCCAAGTACCAGGGTCCGCTGCGCCGAAGTTGTTAATCAAAATGGAAATATCGAAAGCTTCGCACTGCTTGATGAGCTGTCCCGTTCCCTCGATTGATACAATGTCGCCCCAAACAGGTATCCCCGAGCCCAGTTCCTCGACTGCGGCTTCCGCCTGCGTTTGCAGCATCCCATGCACGAGAACCGTGGCGCCCTCGTGCAGCAGGGTTTTCGCAATAATTTGCCCAGTGCCCCGGTGACTGCCGGTAATAAGGGCGATTTTGTTCTTGAGCGCGAGGTCCATAGCGTTGTCTCCGAAAAACTGCGACAACAGTACCAGATGACCGTTTGGGTCAGTATGCGATAGAGCGTTTGTTCAAGGTTAGATCCCGGACGCGAACGGGTTATGGCAGACTGCTGGCATGTTCGACGCCTCTCTTGTTTTCATACTCTTGGTGCTGCTATTTGGTAGCTACGTGCAGGCGGTGGCCGGTTTCGCTTTGGGCATGATCGCTGTGGCTCTCATCGGCGGTTTGCGCCTGATGGACATACCTACGCTGGCGGCTGTTGTGAGTTTTCTGAGTATGTTGAACTCGGCACTGTCGTTGCGCGGTCACAGCAAGGAAATCAACCGCCGCATCTTATTATGGTTGGTTTTAGGGATTGTCCCTGGTTTGTTGCTGGGTTATTGGCTCATGCTCTATCTCAATGAAAGTAGTTTGTGGCTGTTGGAGCTGTGTTTGGGTGTCTTTATCACGGCTGGTGGATTGTCTATGAGCCTGCAACCGCGCAGTTGGGCACAAGAGTCTCGGGCGCCGTTTACTTGGACTATGGGGGTTGTAGGTGGTGTGCTTGGCGGTTTGTTCTCAGCCAGCGGGCCGCTACTTGGCTGGTTTGCCTATAGCCAGCCCCTTTCGGTAGCGATTATTCGCGCCACATTGCTCAGCTATTTTTTACTGACTACCTCAGCGCGAACACTGATCGTTTTCGTCGACGGCACCCTGACCTCAACAGTATTAACCTACGCCGCCTTGGGAGCCCCAGTGGTGGTGCTAGGTGCTTGGTTAGGCCGGCGATTTCCACCGGTTGTGTCGGAGCAAGCCCTTAAAAGAGGTGTGTTCGTGCTATTGATGGTTACCGGGGCTTGGATATGCTTTAGCGCGCTAAATGCGCGGTTTGATTTTTTAGGGCTATAGGTCAGCTATGGTGAATCCCTTTCATGGAACACAACATGTCCGAATTTGATGCGATACGCCCGTATTACGACCATGAAGTACCTGCGGTCCTCGCTCGTTTGGTGGCCTCAAAAGACTTGGCCCAAGCTGCCAGCGAGTTGATCTTGCCCACGTGGGTCGGTCGTGGCCTGTTAGGTCGTTGGCTGACGCAAAGTGTATTGAGGTACAAAACTCGGAACCTAAAATCCGTTCGTGATTGCCAAAATATGGTTGCTGGTTTGTTTGAGACCGTTATTGCGAAATCGATCGATCGGCTGTCAGTTAGTGGCTTGGAGCGCTTGAGCCCGAATGATCAATATCTGTTCATTTCGAATCACCGTGACATCCTTATGGACTCCAGCCTGCTGAATTACCTTCTGCACGATGCGGGGCACGACACTTGTCGTATGGCAGTAGGTGATAATTTACTGAGTAACCCCCTCGCGGCTGACCTGATGCGGTTGAATAAAAGCTTTGTGGTTGAACGCAGCGTTGCCGGCGCTCGTGCGCAATATCAGGCCTTGGGGCGCACGAGCCGATATATTCAGCAGTCTTTGCAGCAGGGTGTTTCAGTCTGGATTGCCCAGCGACAGGGTCGTGCGAAAGACGGATTTGACCGAACAGATCCAGCATTGCTGAAAATGCTCTTGCTAGCGTATCGGGATAAGACTGCCAGTGATTCCGCCATCGAACGTATGTTGGCCGTTACCCCTGTTGTTCCAGTTTCGGTGTCCTACGAGTTAGATCCTTGCGGTCCAAGTAAGGCGCGTGAACTGGCGATGATTGAGGCGACGGGGAGCTACGAAAAAAGCGCCCAAGAAGACCTCAACAGCATGGTGCTGGCCAACAACAACGAGTTCGTGCTGCTGCCCATCAACGAGCCGACGTTCGGCACGAAGCGCAAGAGCCAGATCCAGACCTTCCTCGAGCAGAACGAGGGCCCCGGGGTCCAGCACATCGCGCTCAAGACGCCGGACATCCTCGGCACGCTCACGCGGATGCGCGCCCAGTCCCTCGGCGCGGGCTTCGAGTTCATGCCGAAGCCCTCCGAGGCGTACTACCGCCGGCTGCCGGCCAAGGTCGGGGACGCGCTGACGGCCGAGGAGCGGCCCGTGGCCGCGGCGACCGACGTCCCCGCCCCCGAGCAGCCGGCGCACCGGCGCCAGGTCCCCATCCTCGATGG
>CAJWZG010000011.1 GCA_913049565.1 uncultured Gammaproteobacteria bacterium | reverse complement strand
CCGCAATGGATGTACTGGCCGGGCCGGATCCTATCTTGGCAAAGGGCTACAAACTGGATTTACCCACCCTCGATGGCCGCAAGCTGGCCGATTTGCGCATTGGCGTTTGGTGCGGTGAAGAGAGAGCGCCGATCTCCCAAGAAGTCAAAGATCGAATTACCTTGGTGGCATCTGCTCTGCGTGATGCTGGTGTCACGCTGGATGATCAAACTCGGCCAGCCTTCTCGGTGGACGATTCTCACGATATTTATCAGCACCTGCTGCAAGCGACCATGGCGTCGCGTATGACCGACAACGATTACAACTCTCTCGGTGAATATGTGCAGACCTTGGTTGCAGATGATCACAGCGACACTGCAAAAATTCTTCGCGGACAGGTCTCCTCTTTTCGGGATTGGTCTGCGGCGAACGAGGCACGCAACAAACTGCGCTGGGCATGGCACGACTACTTCGAACAATTTGACGCAGTGGTTATGCCCATCATGCCTACCGCCGCCTTCGCTCA
This sequence comes from uncultured Gammaproteobacteria bacterium, assembly GCA_913049565.1. The sequence goes on along the minus strand of CAJWZG010000011.1, from coordinate 25,613 downwards.
CGATCACAGACCCGCAAACGAGCGCACGATTTTGGTGGATAACGGCGAGCGACCTTATTTTGAACAAGTATTTTGGGCTGGCTTGACCGGTGTCGCGTTCTTACCCTCAACGGTGATTCCTACGGGCCTCAACAGCGATGGCTTACCCATTGGAGTGCAAATCGTTGGGCCTGAATACGGTGACTTGGTGACCATAGGCATTGCGCAAGAGCTAGAACGCCTTGGTTTCGAATTCACGTCCCCGGCAACCTACCGTTAGACTCAACCGAATTTATGACAACGGCACAAGCACATCCCAATATCGCCTTGGTAAAGTACTGGGGCAAGCAGGAAAGGTCCGGTAACTTTCCTTCCACGCCTAATGTGTCGATCACCCTAGCGGGCCTTACAACCACCACTCACATTCGTGAATCAGTGCGTGACACTTTTGTACTGAACAACACTCCTGCCGACGATCCGAAACTGGCTGGCTGGCTGGCGACGCTGCGCGACAGCTTCGACATTCCGCCTCTCGAAATAGATAGCGGCAATGACTTTCCAACGAGCGCAGGTCTGGCATCGTCAGCATCGGGTTTCGCTGCATTAATCGCCGCCATCAATGCACATTGCGAATTGGGGCTGGATTTAGAAATGTGCTCGGAGTGGGCCCGCATGGGATCTGCCAGCGCCGCGCGTTCGCTATTCGGCGGTTATGTAGCACTTGTGCCTCCCCGATGGCAGGCAGTCACATTGGCGAAGAAAGAACACTGGCCAGTAGAGGTAGTCGTCGCTGTTACCAGCATCGAGAAAAAAAGTGTCAGTTCAGGAAAGGGTATGGAACGGTCACGTTTGACGTCGCCGTACTACAACGCGTGGCTTAGAGACGCCGCAACCGATTACTCTGATGCGTCTCAGGCGATTACCAGCAAGAACTTCTCAGAACTCACAAAAGTCGCCGAACTTAGCTGCCTGAAAATGCATGCGCTGATGTTAACGAGCCAGCCCGCATTGAGTTACTGGACCCCGGCAAGCGTTGCCTGCATGGATCAAGTGCGCGAGCTGCGTCAGGCTGGCGAAGATGTATTTTTCACCGTCGACGCAGGACCTCAAATTAAGGCCGTGTGTTTACCCCATAGCACCGACACCGTTGCCAGTGCGCTGAGCGAAACTCCAGGCGTCATTAAGGTGATACGCAGCACCTTGGGTGATGGGGCAAGAGTCGTTGGATGACCACGGTTCTGGCACCGGGCAAAATTGTTCTTTGGGGTGAATATGCCGTACTGGCCGGTGCGCCGGCAGGAGTCATGGCGCTTAACACCCCGGCACGCGTTTCGATGAGGCCCTCAGATGACGAGCGTTGGCATTTCACCAGTCAAGGTTTTGTGACTTCGCCACTTGCCTGCTCATCCGACACCATTCCCGACGGCCAAGCGGCAGGCTTTGTCGCGGCGATACTCACCCATTGGGCCCATCGCTCTTTGGCCGAGTGTGGTGAAGCCCAGAGTATCAGCACCGACAGTTCTGCGTTCTTTCAAGCGGGCCAAAAACTAGGCCTCGGCTCCTCAGCATCAGTTTGCGCCGCGACATACCGATTGCTCTGCGAGGTGACTCGCAGACCCGCAAACTATCACGAAGTTATGGAGATACACCGGCAGTGGCAGGGCGGCAAAGGCAGCGGCTTAGACGTTGCGAGCGTGTGGCACGGAGGTCTGATTCATTTTCAAGACGGGGATGCGAAACCTGCCGCTTTGCCTGCGGATTTACACTGGCAAATCATCTTCAGCGGCAAGAGCGCGGGCACCGCTGATCATATTGGTTCCTTTGATCAATGGCGAAAAAATGCGAACACCTCCGCGTTGAATGAGCTGATTCTGGCCAGTGAACGATTATGCACAGCGCCGGACTTAGACAGTATTGCCCTCTATTGCCACACCTTAAGAAGGTTTGACAACGCAGCCAACTTGAATATTTTCACGCCAGAACACATAAGGTTAGGTACACTTGCCGCCGCTTCTGGGGTGCATTATAAGCCCTGCGGCGCTGGCGGAGGTGATATTGGCATCGGCTTTTCAGATGACCCCGAGGCTCTAGCATTATTTCGACAGCAAGCCGAACACAATGGATTTTTACCACTAGATTTGGAGATGGCCTCCCATGGCATCGCACTCAAGCACGGATAACGATTCGTCAACTGCCAATCAGTTAAACCCAGAGGGTTCATCGCGCATACCCAATTTTTTTCGTATGCCCATAGCCGAGCGGATTAGCGCACTTCATCAACGCGGAGTGCTCAGTAGCGACGATGTGCAGTTACTCAGCAGCGGAAATCACCAAGTTCAGCTCAACGTTGCAGACAAAATGATCGAAAACGTTGTGGGAGTGTTCGGCCTGCCCATGGGGGTTGCGCTGAATTTTTTAATCAATAACCGAGACTACGTTGTACCGCTGGTTGTAGAGGAGCCGTCCATCGTAGCGGGTCTTTCAGGTGCCGCTCGGCTCGCTCGGCTGGGGGGCGGATTCACTGTCGACCCCGTAGACCCTATTTTGATCGGGCAGGTGCAGATCGTGATCGACGTCGACCCTGAGCAGGTCAAACAAATATTGCTCGATCATCGCGAAGACATTGTTGCTCTGGCGAACAGTTTGCACCCCAAGATGGTCGCAAGAGGCGGTGGTGCGCTGGATATCGAGGTATTTGATTACGAGGCCGAAGAGGATGGTCGTCTGATGGTTGTCATGCACCTTTTGGTAGACACGCGAGACGCCATGGGTGCCAACCTAGTAAACACGATGTGTGAAGGCGTTGCCTCCTACGTCGAGGGGTTAACTGGCGGCAAGGTCTTCTTGCGGATCTTGTCGAACCTGACCGATCGTGCAATCGCTCGAGCCCGCATTCGCATTCCGGTGAAAAATTTAGAGGGTAAGGGATACAGTGGCGAAGAAGTGCGAGACGGTATCGTGCTCGCTAACGACTTAGCCCTAGCAGACCCGTATCGTGCTGCTACGCACAACAAAGGCATCATGAACGGTGTTGATGCCATGGCGCTGGCGACGGGTAACGACTGGCGGGCCATTGAAGCCGCTGCCCATGCCTACGCTGCGCGCAGTGGACGCTATCGGGCGCTCACCCGTTGGCATAAACGCGAAGCAGGATATTTAGTAGGCGAGATCGCTATTCCGATGAAAGTTGGCACTGTTGGCGGCTCACTTGAGACCAACCCCAGCGTGCGCATCAATCATCGCTTGCTTGGCTCGCCGACCGCATCGGAACTTGCCGGCATCATGGGTGTCGTTGGGTTGGCGCAGAACTTTGCAGCTCTGCGCGCGCTCTCAACGGACGGCATTCAACAAAACCACATGAACCTGCACGCTCGTAGTGTGGCAAGCACTGCCGGCGTTGCTGACGACGTATTTGAAACCGTTGTCGAAAGTTTGATCGAGTCTGGCGAAATTAAGGTGTGGAAAGCACAGGAAATCGCCAAAAATCTGTCCCGACAGGTAGCCATGCCGGAAACCGCCGAGCGTCAGGCCGCCTACGGCAAAATCATACTGCTTGGCGAACATGCAGTCGTTTACGGACGTCCAGCGATAGCCCTGCCTATTCCCATTGCCGTCGAAGCCGCAGTTCGCAAAGAGGGTGATGGCATCAACGTGCTCATTCCTCGATGGGGTATTGAGCAACGAGTTCGTCCTTCTGCCCCGGGCTTTGCCGGCATCATCGCTACGCTGCTCGCTCAGTTGGGTTTGGCAGAACAAGACATGACTATCGAGGTCTTCCCGCACATTCCCCGTGCCATGGGTCTTGGCGGCTCATCAGCCTTGGCAGTAGCGATATTGCGCGCGGTTGATTACGCCTACGATTTAGAGCTCACCGACGGTCGCATCAATGAACTGGCGTTCGAATGCGAGAAAACCGCACACGGCACTCCATCCGGTATCGACAACACTGTCGCAACTTATGGCACACCTTTGCTGTATCAGCGCCAACAGGAGCAAGACCAACAGCAAGCCACGTTCGCCAACGTCAATCTCGGACAGCCCTTAGAGCTGGTTATTGGCGTTACCGGCAAAGAGAGTTTGACGGCAGACACCGTTGCGCGTGTGCGCGGCTCTTGGCAGCAGTACCCAGACCGCTACGAAAGCATTTTTGACCAAATCGGCCAGCTGACCGAGCTTGGCTACGACGCTGTCAAAGAAGGTCGCTTAGCCGAATTAGGTGAGTTGATGAACCTGTGCCATGGCTACCTCAATGCGTTGCAGCTTTCTACACCAGAGCTTGAAGAGTTGATTCACACGGCGCGCAGGCATGGTGCTATCGGCGCCAAACTTACCGGCGGTGGTGGTGGTGGATCGATGATCGCCCTTTGCCCAGATTCGAGTGTTGCAGTGCAACAGGCCATCGAAACGGCAGGCTATAAAGCGATTTCAATTACGTTGGGGTGATTGCAATGTGTCCGTGGATGAGCCCGTCAGAAAGTCTCTCGCTCTAATTCGCTGAAAAACTCGGTCTCGCGTTCAGCGCTGCCTGCCAGCGCTTTATATTGGGTAAATCCGGTAGTTCGACCACTTTTACAGAACGCGCAAAATCTAACGCCACGCCTAGGGTGATATCCGCGATAGTGAACTGATCGCCAACCAAAAACTCGGTTGCTGCTAGCTGGTTATCAAACATATGCAGTGCCCTGGGCGCTTTCTCAGCACAAACAACACCCCATGCTTCTACGCAGGTTTCTCGGTCTTTGAAGAAGCCTGTGATGTTGCGAAACGCCCCGGCCACTTCCATCAAGAAGTTCAATTCAGCACGCCGATGCCACATCTCAACTTGTGCTTGGGCTAACGGACTATCACCAAATAGCGAGGAGCCCTCGCCCAACGAATCTAAGTAGCGCGTGATGGCGACCGACTCGCTAATAAAAGTGCCATCATCCAGTTCGAGCAGGGGCACTCGACCACCGGGGTTCTTCGTCATGTATTCGTCACTGATGTTTTCGCCACCGCGAATATCTACGGCTACCCTCTCCAGTTCAACGCCTATTTCTGCCATGGCAATGTGAACCCGCCGGGCGTTCGGTGATGGCGCTTCGTATAACTTCATATGGACTCCCCAGTACGTTCGACTCTTAAAATTTGTTTTGTTGGTCTATTCTGCTCGCTTCGCGTTTGATCGCCTACGCGCGCGATCCCCTGATTGAACTTAGCGCCTGTTCAGACCATGCTCAAGGATATTCGATCGTTCGCCTGAACCCACTGAGAGGAAATAGATATGGGAACACCAGCACGAGTCGTCGTACTACCAGCAGACACCGCCAAGTTACGCGTGGAATCGTTGGAATTGCCGGATCCTGGCCCTCATCAGGTTGTTGTAAAACAGTTTGCCTCGGGCATTTGTCATTCCCAACTGCATCAGATGCATGCCCCTCGCCGAAGCCCGATTATTCTGGGACATGAATCTACCGGTGTGGTGCTCGAGGTCGGCAGCGCTGTCACCCACGTAGTCCCCGGCGATACCGTTATGGTGACTTGGGTGCCTCGAAACGCAACGGCCGAATCCATTCCGCCTGTGGCGGCTACTTTGGCGGTGTCAGACGGCACAGCCGCTTCACAAAATGTGTTTACTTGGGCCGATCATACAATTGCAGATCAGCAGTACGTGGTGAAAGTCGACCCCAACATAAAGACCGATGTCACCGCCATTATTGGCTGTGCCGTGATGACCGGTGCAGGGGCCGTCATCAATACTGCCAATGTGCAGCCGAATGAGAGCGTTGCGATCTTCGGTGTGGGCGGCGTTGGTCTATCTGCCGTCGTCGGTGCTCGAATGGCGGGCGCTCACCCGATCATTGCCATTGACTTAGACGATGAAAAACTGGCCTTCGCCAAGGGTTTTGGGGCCACCCATATCGTGAACGCGAGCCGTGAAGATCCCGTCGCAGCAATCCACGCCCTGACTATTACGGACGATCGATTCACTTTTGCGCGCGTCCCTGTATCGGGAGCGGATTACGCTTTCGACTGCATTGGGATCAAGCAAACGATGGAACAAATTTTACCTGCCTGCCGGAGCGGGCACTTTGGCGCGCAAGACGGCGGCAAGGCCGTTCTAGTAGGTGTACCGACCACGAGTGCCGAGATCAACGCCGTTGATTTGCTGGTGAATGAAAAGCAATTCATCGGCAGTATTGGAGGCTCCTGTGCGCCAGATCGAGACTTCCCACGCTTCTTGGAATGGGAAGAAAACGGCGACCTCCGGCTAGACACAATGGTAACCGAACGCTTCGGCATCGATCAGATCAATGAAGCAACCGATGCCCTAGCTAACGGTAAAATCGCCGGGCGGGCGATCTTAGAGTTCTAATGCTCGGTGCAACAAAGTAAAAGCGTGCTCAGTGAAGCGCCACATGTTGTTTTCCCGGTCGGATGAGTCGGTTTCAAGCAGGGCTGCGACCGGGTTAGGCCCTGCTATACCGATCACGCTCGAACCCGCTTCACCATAAACAACACCCGTGGGGCCAGCGATGCCTAACTCGGCAATGGCCCAAGTTGCCCCAAACTGGTTTTGAGCTTTTTGTGCAAACGCCATAACCATCGCCTCGCTCATGGGTGCAAGCCCTTCGATATCCTGTCGCGTCATGCCCAAGAGTTTTTTTCTCGACTCATAGGTGTAGAGCACGCTGCCCCCTTTGTAATAAGCCGAAGCCCCGGGCAGCGCTAGCAGTGCAGAGGAAATCAGCCCTCCGGTTGAGGTTTCAGCAACCACAATAGTCTCACCACGCTGGCGCAGTAACTGAGCAACGTCCTCTGCCATAACCGTTAGCGCATTCATTGACCTACTCCCTTATCTCTCAGTGCGATACCGCCTAAACCCAATAACATCCCCAAAAATTCTCGCTGCTTTATGTCCGTTAACTCTCGACTGGCCCACCAATCCACGTGCTCAGCTTGTCTGTTCACATCGATATCAATACCCCACATAGGATCTACCTCGTTAGGCACTAGGCTATAACGCATATCAATGATCCGAGGTGAATTTTCCATAGGTGATAGGTAGTCATGAGAAAACCAGCGAAAGCGCTCTACATCCTTTGCCTGTCGTGAATCTTCGCTCAGCCCAGGAAAATCCCGCGCCAAGTTCAGCTTGCGTACTCGCGCACCGGGATACCACGAAGTATCAACGCCAACTCGAACCGCATCCACGTAATAACTGCCGTCAAACTCGTAAATCGCCTTCCACACCAGCAAATTAGCGAAAGAAGGTTTTACCGACAGGCGCAGCGGCTCATGCCCACGAATTGTCGCGACCTGCTCTGCTGCCTGCATCGCTCGCCCCTGCTGCCACCAACCCAAGGTGAAAAAACACAACATCCAGCCACAAGCCAGCCACGATAACCACATACGCTGGCTTCTTGCAGCAGCGATTACTAGCACCAGCAAGGGGATCGTAAATAAGGGATCGACAATCGACATGGTGTCCCAAGCAACGCGTGTGTCTGAGAAAGGCCAAAAGAGTTGGGTGCCGTAAGACGTGCAAGCATCAAGCAAACCGTGGGTTGCGTATCCCATCAGACAAGCCAGATACCCCTGGATGGGGCTCAAGCCCTGCAAAAATTTTATGCGGCTGGCGATAAGACGAAGCACAAGGTAGACAACGAACGCACCAAAAGGGATGAACACCAGAGAGTGAGTAAATTGGCGGTGGAATTCTAAAAACAACAATGGGTCGGTTGATGACTGAAAGACCACATCCAGATCAGGGGCCATTCCGCCCAACGCACCGTACCAAGCAACGGTGGCGACGGTCGCGCGTTTCGCCGCTGTTTGCGCAAACGCTGCGCCGACTACGCCCTGACTGACTGGATCCATAAAGCACTCTTGTTGGCTGGTCATCGCTGATCTGCGACGAGATCGGCGCACCATAGCGACTTTGCCGTTGCAGCAAAAGTCGGATGAGGCGGCAGAAGCAGACACCCACTTATGGCATGCTGTTTCTAAGGAGAGGTGTATGAGCTATTACGACTATATTATCGTCGGTGCCGGTTCTGCGGGCTGCGTGCTTGCCAATCGTTTGAGCGCCAATTCAGAGATTCGAGTTTGCCTGCTAGAAGCAGGTGGCAGCAATAGGTCGCCGCTGTTGCATGTTCCCGCCGGTTGGGCAGCGACCTTTAACAACCCAAATTATGATTGGAGTTTTGAAACAGAACCTGAACCCGAGCTAAAAGACCGGCAGGTATTTTGGCCCCGCGGCAAATCATTAGGCGGCTCTAGTGCCATAAACGGCATGATCTATGTACGCGGTGTGCCAGTGGACTTTGCAGCCTGGGAACAAGCTGGTGCCAAAGGGTGGTCCTGGGAAGAAGTTTTACCTTACTACAAGAAAGCAGAGCACCAGCAAGTTCACCACGACGATATGCACGGCTCGGACGGCCCGCTTCACGTACAAGACGTCCGCGACAAGCGCCCTATGGACGATCTTTTCATTCACGCTATGAATCAAGCAGGCATTTCGAGCAATCCTGATTTCAATGGTGTGGATCAGGCAGGATGCGGCTACTACCAGTTCACGCAAAACAACGGTAGACGCTGGAGCACGGCTAGCGCCTACCTCACGCCTGCGCGATCTCGCAACAATCTCACCATTCTCACCCATGCTGTTACTCAACGCGTTGTGTTTGAAGAGAAGAAAGCCTGCGGTGTGGAAATTTTGCGCCGCGGAAAAATGGAAACGATTCAAGGTGCTCACGTTATCCTCAGCAGCGGTGCCGTAGCGTCACCGCAGCTGCTCGAAGTTTCCGGTGTCGGCGATGCAGATCGGCTAAGTGCATTGGGGATTAACCTGGTGCATCACGCCCCAGACGTTGGCGAGCACCTGCAAGACCATCTGCTATGTAAAGTTGTCTTTGGCACGAAACCGGAGCATTCGATTAACCGCGAGGTTCAGGGCCTAAATTTACTGCCTGCGGCGCTGAAGTGGTTTTTCCTGAGGCAGGGGCCACTCACCACGGGCTCCGCTCCTGTCGGCGCGTTTTGCCACACCCGGGATGGACTGGAAGCACCAGACGTGCAGATTCATTTCGCTTCTGGCGGCACGCTGTATAACAACGAGGGCAAAATTCAGGCAATGAAACAGCCTGCGGTTACCGCGGTTGTAAATCAATCTCGGCCAGAATCCAGAGGCTCTATTCATATCAAGAGCGCTGATATCAGCCAAGCACCCAGCATCGCTGCCAACTATCTCAGTTCAGCCCTTGACCGGGACACGCTGCTGAAAGGCATGCGTATTTTGCTCAATATTTTTGATCAGTCTGATTTACAGCCTTATCTAGGTGACCGGCTGTCGCCCGGTCCAGACGTTGACCTGAGCAGCGATGACGCGCTGATGGACTATATACGCATGGAAGCCAGCACTGTTTATCACCCGACGAGCACATGCAGCATTGGTAAAGTCGTGGACGCTAATCTGCAGGTCATGGGTATTGAAGGGTTGTCGGTTATCGACGCATCTGTGATGCCATATGTGGTCAGCGGCAACACCAATGCTGCGACGATCATGGTTGCAGAAAAAGGGGCCGAACAGCTGCTGGCGGCAAGAAACTAATATGCTGACGTTATTCAAAGCCCGTTCAGTCATCACGATGAATCCGTCTATGCCCCGAGCATCGGCGGTGCTTGTCCGCGATGGGCTGATTCTCGAAGTCGGTGAAGAGAAGAACATGCAACCCTGGCTGAAAGATCAGGACTATGCGGTAGACGAGCAATTTGCCGAAAAGATTATTTGCCCCGGTTTCATCGATCCTCACCTGCACCCCAGCATGGCTGCTGTCCTGCTGCCTATGGAATTCATCACCGCCATGCGCTGGAAACTGCCTTGGGGCGACATTGAGCCGGTAACTGAGCCCACGGGATTTGATCGCCGGATGCAGGAACTGCACCGCAGCAAACCCGTCGACGAGCCCCTGTTTATCTGGGGTTATCACCAGCTGTGGCACGGCAGCATGGACAAAGCGCGCATCAACCAAGTCAGTGACACACGCCCCATGGTGGTTTGGCACCGATCTTTTCACGAGCTGTACATGAACGATGCGGCGATGGCGATGGCGGGCATCGATGCCAAACAAATCAAACCCGGTATGCAGATTGATATCGACAAAGGTCACTTTTATGAGGTGGGGCTTGGCTTTGCGATCAATCGCCTCAACCCGTGGATCTTAGCGCCAGAGAAATATGCTGCCGGTCTAAAGCGCCTAAAACAGGTTGTGCACAACGGCGGACATACCAGCATTGGCGACCTAGCCACCGGCTTGTTTAACTTTGATACCGAAGTCCAAGCATTAGCCGACGAACTCGAAGGCGAGGACGTACCTTTTCGCACCCGCTTGGTAGTACATGGTACTCGGCTTACCCAAGGAGGGCACAAACCTGAGGCAGGCCCAGCGATGGCGGCTGACTTAATGTCTCGCAACAGCCATCGTTTGCGTTTTGGCAAACATATAAAACTGTTTAGCGACGGTGCTTTTTTCAGCCAGTTGGCGCAGCTTCAGGAACCCGGCTACATCGATGGGCATCATGGTGAATGGTTAGCCGCACCGGAAGAATTGGAGCGGCATATTCGGGCTTACTGGCACGAGGGTTATCAGATCCATGTACACGTGACTGGTGACTTAGGCCTAGAACTCACCTTGGATATTTTGCAAAAAATGCAGGATGAGAAACCGCGCTTTAATCATGGCTTCACCTTTGAGCATTTCGGTTTCAGCACGCCGGAACAAATTCGGCGCATCAAAGCGCTCGGTGCACAGGTGTCTGCCAATGTGTATTACTTACACGAGCTCTCTGACAGCTACGCGAAGTCTGGGATTGGCTTCGAGCGTGCTAGCCAGATGGCACGGCTGGGTAGCTGCGTTGCCGCAGGTATCAATACCACTGTGCATTCCGACTTCACTATGGCGCCTGCTGAGCCCCTAAACAGTATGTGGGTTGCGGTGAACCGAATTAACCATGCAGGGACGGTTATGGCACCCACCGAGCGGCTGACGCAGCAGCAAGCATTAGAGGCCATCACCATTAACGCCGCTCATGTTATCGGTCTAGCCGATATCACCGGCAGCCTGCGCGCTGGCAAGCAAGCGGATTTCACGGTGCTGGAAGCAGACCCCTTGACCTGCGACCCAATGGAGTTAAAAGACATTGGTATTGTCGCTACTGTGTTTGAAGGCACGGTCTTTCCCATCACATGAATACAGCACCTAAAGAGAAGAACGCTAAGCCCATCACGGTAATTGGCGGATACTTAGGGTCAGGCAAAACCACATTGATTAACCGCTTACTCGGCGATCCAGCGATACCCGAAGGTACGGCGGTGCTAGTCAACGACTTCGGTGACATCAATATTGACGAGACGCTGATCCGCGACCAGTCAGCAGACGGCACAGTTATCGGGCTTTCGAACGGCTGCATTTGCTGCAGCATTAGTGACGACCTGAGCAAGGCCTTAGACACTCTGAACAAGATGCCAATCCGACAGGTGATACTAGAAACCAGCGGCGTCGCTGAACCCAGCCGAGTACTACAGCACTGTCACTACCCAGGATTTCGTCCGCGAGCCGCGATCGTCGTCGTTGATGCATCCAATTTTTCTGCGCGCAGCAAGGATAAGTACGTTGGCAGTTTAGTACGCGCCCAAGTCGATCAGGCCCATTTATTAATAGTGAGCAAAACCGATCTCAACCCAAGCTTTGAACTCAAACGGCTAACGCCTCAAGTGGGTTGTCGAGATGCGGGGCTCATCGAAACAATATTGGGCTGGCAAGCTTCTGCGGAAAATTTTTCGTCAACAAAGACACATTCGACGATGCCGACATTTTCGGCGTACACTTGGCATCAGCAAGAACCTATTACCAAGGAGAAGTTGAGCACGTTGCTTGCCGGGTTGGATGCATCCGTAGAGCGCGTCAAAGGCTGGGTGGCTACAGACGAAGGCACCTACCACATCAACCGAGTTGCGGCACATATCGAGTTGAACAGGACTGACCTAGATTGGCAGCCTGATCTGCTGGGTCTTGTTTTAATTCACCATACCGACATTAACCCCTCCCTTGAGGAGTTCTTCGCAACAACCCAGTACCCGATCGCTAAGGAGCCTCTACACAGCTAGGGGGGGTTGCGTCTGACCAAATCACCATCTCCTGTTCTTCGTAAACTTTGCAGGGCTCATAGGGCTCATAGACTCGGGTCTGACCTAGCATGGGCATACCAATGTAACCCCGTATATTGAGCTGACCATCGGCGATTGAGACCCGCGACTTGTACCAGGTACCGCTGCGAGGATCGTAAATTTGCCCCTGCCAACGATTACCTTTTTTGCGCAAATCAGTACTCACCTCAAGCCCAAGCAATGACCGACTCTGCAATGCGACATCAGGGTTTTCGACATCTTGCAGCGGTTGCTCAAGGCTCCAGCTCACTAATTCACCCTTAACCAGCGAGGGATTAAGAATACCCGCGGCGAATACTCGCGCCTCATCTTGCTCAACGCGAATGAAGAGCAGCGAATCCCAAGATTGCCACCAGCCCTCGATCGGCTCCGCCGCTGCGGAACTTAGGGGAAAATTCAGGGCTACGAAAAAAGTAATCACGAAGGCCGTCTGTCGAACGAGGAAAAGCAGCGCAATCATCTTTGCAACTCTGGATAGGTAATCGGCGAGGTTGCCTGTTCGAAGGCAGAACCCAGATGTATCAACATTTGTTCGTCTAGCTTACGTCCAATCAATTGAAATGATCCTGGAAGCTCAGAGCCAAGAGGTGCCACTGGCAGCGTCAGAGTTGGGTGCCCTGAATAATCGAAAGGGGCAGTAAACAGCAAAAAGTCAGCCTGGCCTTCTGCAGCGGGAGCACCGTTATCCATAAGTTCCGCTGATGGGGAAGCCATTGGCATGCAGGGCGAAATTATCGCATCGACTGCGGTCAAGACCTGGTCGAGCTGGGCCGAAAAATCTGCCCTGAGCGTCTGTAACGCGTCATATTCCTGCTGGCTTGTTCGTAAACCCAGATCAATCAAGCCCGTTAATACTGGACCATATAACCCACGCTGCGCGGGGTAGTACTCGGCGTGCGCTTGTGCACATTCCACAGCGCAGGTAATTCCCCAAGCTTGAGCCAATATCTCGGCACTTGAAGGCACTTCTATCTCAATCACTTGAGCACCAAGGTCTGCCAGTTGCCGGAGCGCCCGCCGGGTGACATCGACGACGACAGGATCAACCCCATCGCTGACATAGGACCAATCAACCCCAATACATTTACCCGTTAAGGGCGTGTCGCCATCATCGACCGTGCAAAGTGACTGCAGGTAATTGGGCACCGGCGTATCAATCGAGTTGGGGTCTTGATCATCAAAGCCCGCTAACACGCAGAGCATACGCGCGGCATCTTCAACACTACGGGTCATGGGGCCAATGTGATCTAAGCTGTTTGCCAGTGCAAAAGCCCCGTGCAAACTCACCCGGCCATAGGTCGGCTTCAAACCCACCAGACCACAACTGGCAGAGGGGAATCGAATGCTGCCCCCCGTGTCTGAGCCAATAGCGGCAAAAGCGACCCCAGCCGCCACTGCAACACCAGAACCCGAAGAAGACACGCCAGTCCATGCCGCTTTCTGCCAGGGATTAACTGGTGGAGCGATATCTGGGTGATGCGCGCCAAAAGCACCTTCGGTGAGCTGGGTTTTGCCAATCAGCACCGCACCGGCGTCGCGCAGGCGATCAACGACGGTGGCAGAAAACGCCGGACGAAAATCTTTCATCACCAACGTACCGGATGCGGTTGGCACACCTTCAGTAAAGAGCAAATCTTTAATGGCGACAGGCACACCATGCAACAAACCTAAAGGCTCGCCATTAGCCTGTTTTTGATCAAGCGCTTGCGCTGTAGTGAGCGCCTCATCTGCCATCATGCGGACGTAGCAGTGAGTTTGATCGTGCAGTGATTGCGCTCGTCCCAGCGTTTCCTCAGCCAACTCCAGCGCGCTGCCCTGACCACTTTTTAGCCGCTGGCACGCCTGAGAGAGAGTAAGCCAATGCCAATCTAATTCCGCCATACCTCGCTCCTTACCAAATCAAGATGCCTATCTAATCAGGACGCTTTAGAGAGATCGCCCGCTGCGGTTTGTGCTGCTTCCGCCGCGTGAATCGATCGCCACAAAGATATCGTTAGAATTACGGTAACCATAAACAAAGGCACCGACGCCAATGTCACCGCAGATTGGAGCGGCTTCAGACCTCCCATGTACACCAAGGTGATGGGCAGCAGGCCAAGCAAAAAAGCCCAAAATACTCGATGTCCCCGGTGAGGATGATCTTCTGGCGCGAGCGCCCGCGTGGCCGACGCCGCCAGCGTATATGACGCCGAGTCGTAACTCGTGGCGGCGAAAATCACGCAGACTAAAGTGAATATCAATATGGCAAGGTTCGCCATTGGCAGGGTTCCAAGCACACCCACAATCGCCGCAGGGGCCCCAACGCTATTGAGTGTTTCGATCACCGGATACAGCTGGTTAAGCTCAAGATACAGAGCATAGTTCCCCAAGATAGCGAAGAACACCGTACAGCCCAGCGTGCCATAACCAATGCCACCCAATATAAGTTCGCGCAGAGTTCGCCCCCGCGAAATTTTCGTAATAAAAACGCCCATATATGGCCCTAGGGCTAACCACCAAGCCCAATAAAAAACTGTCCAGGCCTCTACAAAGGTGGTCGAGCCGGTTGCGTCTGTATAGGTGCTCATGCGGATGAAATTTTGCAGCATATGACCGACGCTCTCGAAACCCAGCTCAACGATAAACAGCGTGGGCCCTGCCACCAAAATCAATACCAGCAATAACATTGCCAACAATACGTTCAAGTCACTCAGGCGTTTGATGCCACGTTCGAGCCCCATCCACACACTGCCCGCGAAAATACATGTTACGACTAGAATCACCACCACATCGAGAGTGAACCCCAAAGCAGCGCGATCTACTTGCAGCAGATGAGCAACACAGGCCCCGATCAGAGGCACCGCTAAGCCAATACCAATGCTGCAGGCGCCAACTAGCCCCACCACAAAAAGGAGATCAATCGTCCGACCCAAGGCTCCCTGAGCATGTTGGCCAATCACCGGTTCGCAGGCGTCACTTAATCGCAGCGATTTTGCGCCGCGCACATAGTAACTGTAAGCAATCGCCACACCGGGTAACACATATAGAGACCAGCCCATCAATCCCCAGTGGAAAATCGGGTAGCTCACAGACCACAGCATGGCTTCCGGTGTCCGCGGGGTAACCCCATATGGGGGCGCCTGAAAATAGTAGGCCCACTCAACGACCCCCCAATACAAAACACTGGTGCCAATGCCGCCGCAAAACAACATGGCCGCCCAGCTCAGGGTCGAAAACTCAGGCCGGCTGTTGCCAAGCCGTATGCCGCCATGGCGGCTAAAGGCCAGATACAAAAGAAATCCAAACGTTAAGGAAGCACCAGCGACATAGAACACGCCGAACTTTTGGGTCAGAAAGTCGAATGCTTTGCTAAGAATTATTCCGCCCTCCTCCGGATAAAGGGCAAGCGGTACGCAGAGGCACAAGATACCCGCGACGCTGCCAAAAAATATCAATCGATCCAGATCCCCGCCAAGTTCCCGTATGGAAAACCGCATAACGCTCCGTGTATTGCTCCCTTGCGATCTACCCTAGAGAACCAAGGGGCAATTGCAAGGCAACGATCTTGTTTCGACATGACTATCCAATCGGATGAAAGCCAACTGATGCGAGGTTAGTCATTTGGGGGTTCGATACGCTATATTTTTGTCTCTAACCAAACATCGAGAATCCACCTTGCGAAATCCTGGCGAAGAGCTGTACCTGCTGCGCGACGGCCACCGCATATTTTACCGCCAATGGGTGAGCAACCAGCCAGATCAGGCTAGAGCCAACGTCTTGATAGCTCACGGCATGGGTGAGCACAGCGCTCGTTATGGTGAATTAGCAGCGGCGCTGACCCATGCCAACTTCAATGTGCTGGCTCCGGATTTGCGCGGCCATGGCCGAAGCCTACCGGCTCTATCTGTCCCGGGGGACATGGGACACAACGGTTGGCAGGAGACCCTGGCAGATTTGGCGTTTCTAGAGCAATGGATGACAGATGCCCGCCCGTTGCCCGCTATCTTATTTGGTCACAGTATGGGCGCTATGCTTGCCCAGCAATACATCTACACACGGGGCCATAAATTGCACGCGATGGTATTGAGCGGCTCTCCCGGCGTGTTTCCCAAGGTGCCCGCTATCGTGCTCGGCGCATTGGCGCGCTTTGATGCTTGGCGTTTAACCCCTGCCTCTCCCAGCCCATTGATCAGCGCTAATCTATTTCGAAACAACAATAAAAAGTTTGAACGCGCGGGTGATGGTGACGGCGGATTTGCTTGGCTGAGCCGGGACAAAGCGCGAGTTGCCGCGTATCGCGACGACCCCTTGTGCGGCTCAGTCCTCAGCGCAGGAGGTTTGGCCGGCATGTTTGCATCCCAAGCTCGCTGCGCAGCACCAAGGAATATTCAGCGCATTGGCAAGCACATCCCCATCTACTTGTTCGCTGGGGCAGATGATCCGATCAACAGCGAAGGCAAGGGGCTTAGGCACCTGCAAAGGCGCTATACGCAGACAGGATTAAAGGCAGATCTGAAACTGTATCCCGAAGGTCGGCACGAGATGCTGAACGAATTGAACAAAAACGAAGTAGTAGAAGACCTTTTAAACTGGCTTGAGCGTGTAGCCAATGTCTAACACCATACCTAAGCCCCTGTGGCAGGATGCCACCAATTTATGTCGAGACCTACAGCGGGGAGTCGTCTCTGCAACAGATTTGATGGCGAATGTCTATGATCGAATCGACGCATTAAACCCCAAACTTAATGCGCTCGTGGATTTGCTCCCTCGAGACGAGGCCATCGCCTTAGCGACCCTTGCTGACGCGGTGCCAATAGCTGAGCGGGGGCCGCTGCACGGACTACCCATGGCTCCCAAGGACGCTGTGGCAGTCGCGGGCTTTACAACTAGCTGGGGCTTTCCCGGCTTCGCGGAAAAAAAAGAAACCGCTGATGATGAACTTGCACGGCGGATGCGCAGCGCTGGCGCGATTTTTGTCGGACATTCCAACATGCCAGAGTTTGGACTGGGATCACATACGTTCAATGAACTTTATGGTCATACCTACAACCCATATGACTTAACGAAAACACCGGGCGGTAGCAGCGGCGGAGCGGCTGTTGCACTGGCTGCCAACCTGTTACCGCTGGCCGATGGTAGCGACCTTGGTGGTTCGTTGCGCAACCCAGCGAGCTTTTGCAACGTGATTGGCTTTCGGCCGTCGATCGGCCGTATGCCATTTAATCGCGGTTATGGCTGGTACGGGCGCATGGTCACATCTGGCCCAATGGCCAAAAATATTCGGGATACCATTCTAATGTTCTCGGTCATCGCTGGCCCAGATGCCGGCGACCCGATAACGCTAGAAGATCCGGGCATCTCGTTTTTAGATGCACTGCGACCGCTCAGCGATATGGAGTTACGCGGTCTGCGGGTTGGTTACAGTGGCAATTTAGGCTCTCTACCCGTCGATCCTGAGGTTGCACAGGCTGTAAGAAACGCCGCCAAGGTTATGCACGAACTAGGTAGTCATACGGTTGAAGATGCGCCTAACTTAGAGGGCGCTATGGACGTGTTTCAAGTGCAGCGTGCAGCGGGTCTGCGCCTGCTTGCAAAACGTTTGGATGGAACGCTCCCAGACTGGCGGGACAAAATCAAAGATACGGCTCGCTGGAACATCGAAAAAGGTCTTGAGCTAACCGCTGAAGAACTGCTGCAGGCGGAGTTCAAGCGCACGACTGTCTATTCCCGCGTCGCTAAGTTTTTCAACCAATACGACGTTCTGATCATTCCCGCCGCTCAGGTCCCCCCCTTTGACGCCAGCCAGGACTGGGTTCGCGAGATCAACGGCGTGAGTATGCGCACTTACATAGACTGGATGGCAGTATGCTGCATGATCTCTGCCACGGGTTTACCCTGCATTTCGGTGCCCGGCGGCTTCACCCATGACGGTCTCCCCATTGGGGTTCAGTTGGTAGGCAAACCCAGAGGAGATTTGCAGTTATTGCGCATTGCTCAGGCCTTTGAAGGAGCAACCCTGCACGGCCAACAGCAGCCCGATCTGAGTGCCCTGCATGACTGAGCCAGCCAAAACCCTGCGGCTGATGCTGATTATGGCGCACCCCGATGATGCTGAGTTCAGCGCTGGAGGGCTGATGAGTCTTTGGCACCGCAGCGGGCACGATATCAAGATTTTATGCCTGACCAATGGTAATGCCGGCCATTACTCCCTGGGGCGTGTCGAACTGGCACAACGTCGACACAATGAAGCTGCTCGTGCAGCAGCCTTGGTAGAGGCAGAGCTGGAAATTTGGCCTGAAGACGACGGTCGATTGGCCGCCACAGTCGTCTTGCGAGAAAAACTGATTGGCGCAATACGCCACTATAGGCCAGACCTTATCGTGACTCACCGCACCGCGGACTATCACCCTGATCACAGAGCTGCGGGTCAATTGGTCAAAGACAGCGCCTTTCTTTTGCAGGTGCCTGCGATCAAACCCGAGCAAGCTCCATTGGCTCAAATGCCCAGTATTTTGCTGACATGGGATCGTTTTCCTGATCCCCGCCCCTGCCGCTTCGACTGGGTTATCGACACGCAATCAGTGCAAGAACAGGTTGTGGACTTGTTGTCATGCCATGCCAGCCAAGTGTTTGAATGGCTCCCTGCGCTTTTAACAAATACCCAGGGGCCTTTTGATCGAGCTTGGCTAACTAAGTTCTATCAGCGCAAGCCCTCGGCCGTCGCCAAAAAAAACACCTCGCCGGATCGGCCGCTGAACTTTGCGGAGGCGTATGAAATCTCCGACTACGGCGGTTACTTCGACCCACAACGCTTTGACTTTGTGGCTAGATGAACCATCCTTGCCGAGCGGGGCGATGGCATTGAACATCCGCTTGGCTGATACGCAGACTCCAATAAGAGATTTCCAATGAGTGAACCAGACAATTCAGTGCCACAAGGCCAACCCACCGGCGGTGATCTGCCTCGCCTTTATTCCCTCAACGGTATCGGTTTCGCAACATTCTTCGGCTCGATGCTTGCTGGCTTTTTTCTGCTGGCCGCGAACTACCATGCTTTGGGTATGAAAAAACCTGCCGTGGCGGTATTAGCCTCAGGAGTGATCGCTTTCAGCGTCTATTTTTTGATGGTGATGGCGTGGATGGGGCCTGCCAGTATTAGCCCGGCTGTCAGCCAGACTGGTGAAATAGAGCTCAACATGACTCAGGCGATTTTATCCAACGTTGGCCAGGTAATGTTTTTGCTGCTGGTCACGCACTTATTGCAAGGCACCATGCTAGCCACGTTTAAGGAGGAATTGCAGGGAGCCTTTCACTCGATAACCCGCAGCATCTTTATTGGATTCGCCGCCTACTTGGGTTTGGCCAGCATCAGCTTGCTGCTGCTCACCGTTTTGGGTCTGGTTCCCAGCGGACCCTCAGCCTCTCTGTCTTCTTAGCTCATATGGCTGCCTTCTTAGCTCGCCGGGCTACCTTCTTAGTCCACAACGCTCATTTTTTGCGCCAAACCCCGAGAAAATCTTCGGTGGAGTTCACTCGCGGGTAGTCGCTATCAGGCACGGGTTTTTGCAAAAACTCGCACAGGGGCTCCCAACCGTCTCCAGGCCGGCAAACCAACAGCTGGTCGGCTGGTACCCTGTCGATCACTTCTTGATTGTGGCGTTCAAAGCAGCCGATGACATGATCACGGTCGTCCATTTGGCCACCAAAGACGCCGTCCCAGATAACCTCGTGACCCATCTTAGCGCGCTCCACCATCTCGTCATCGCCCCGCCGTTTACCTTCCTCAAGCGACTTGGATGAGAGTTTCCAGATGGTATTCATCACGCTGGTATACCACTGCTGAGAATCTCGCAGGGTCAAGATCACTTTCGCTTCCGGGTAAACGAGACGAAGTTTTTGCCAAAAACTCGCACTCGGCCAATCGACTGTGGCTTGGTAATTCTCATACAAAGCGTGCCAGTCCACATCCTCTTGCTGAGCTGCGCGCCGCCATTCACCCACATGACCATCATTGAGCATCACTTCCATCATGTGGTAACACTTATCGAAGCCCAACGTTTCCAGCGCAAATTTCAGCGACAGAGTGCCTGTTCGCCCAAAGCCCGCACCAATCACTTGAATCGTCATTGTACTTTCCTAAATTCGGTAAACACGGGACGCCGTGTCGTGAAACATTGCCGAGCGGTCATCTGCTGAAAAATCCGCTGCTATCTTTTTGAACGCATTCCACAGCACATGATAAGAGCAACTCTGACGGTCTACAGGAAAGTTACTCTCGAACATACAGCGCTCTGGGCCGAAACACTCAATAGCCCAACGGTAATATCCGCCGTTTGCTGCTACTAGCTCATCCGAGGAAGCTGGCTTGTCGCGGCGATGCCAGCCAAATCCATTCACCGGCATAGCGACGCCTCCTAACTTGGCATAGACGTTTCTGCATTCCGACAGTGCTTTGAAATCCGCCTGCCAGTGAGGATAGATCACCTGTTGCTGATTGCTATAGGGACCAATGCCCAGTGGCCCGCAGAAATGATCTGCAATAATGGGAAGCGATGGGAAGTCTTGGGCTAACTCGATGAGCTCGGGTATCTGTGGGTGATATAGCCATGCATCAAAACTGAGCCTGCGTTGTTCCAGCTCTGCAATGCCCTGCCTAAACGCTATATCTTCCAGCAGATATTGCGACGGTCGAGTATGCGAGTTTCGAACATCAGCGCTCGCATCCCACCCCGCGGCGTGGCGGACACCACGAAAGCGAGGCGACAACGCCATGTGAGCATCTAATATTGGCCCGACCTGCGTGCCAAGCGTGAGGTCTGCAAAGCCAACGATCCCAGCACAGGCCCGCGCTGGGCCATACGTGTTGGACGCTGACATGGCTGCAATACCGTTTACAAACTCAGTTTCACCCAAGGGTGCTTCAGCGACAGGACCATCCGCTCGATACATGGAGCCACACTCCATGAAGACAGTGCTCACCACGTTATGTCCATCGCCAATATCGGCCAATAACTCTGGCAGAAGATACGGATTGGTTTCGTTGTCCCAAAGATGGTGGTGCGGATCGCAGATAGGCAGTTCTGCCTCAATAATTGGCTCTTTGACTTTAGCGAGCCATGCATCTTGAGCCTGCTTATCGGTCATCAGTAAACGACTACCGACCTAATGCTCTCTCCCGCATGCATTAGATCGAACCCCTGGTTAATGTCCTCAAGCGCCAGTTGATGGGTAATCAAATCGTCAATATTGATTTTGCCTTCCATGTACCAATCCACGATTTGCGGCACATCGGTTCGGCCTTTGGCACCGCCAAAAGCTGTACCTTTCCACACTCTGCCGGTGACCAGTTGAAAAGGCCTTGTAGCAATTTCCTGCCCCGCACCAGCCACACCAATGATAATGCTCTCTCCCCAACCCTTGTGGCAGCACTCTAAAGCCTGACGCATTACATGGGTGTTGCCTATACATTCAAAGGAGTAGTCCACTCCACCATCCGTTAGATCTACGATGGCCTGCACCGTATCGTGTACCTCGTTCGGGTTAATAAAGTCGGTCATGCCAAAGCGTTCGGCCAGCGGTTGTCGTGCATTGTTTAAATCCACGCCGATAATACGATCTGCTCCGGCCAAACGGGCACCTTGGATAACGTTGAGCCCGATACCGCCCAAACCGAATACCGCCACGGTTGCGCCTGCTTCGACCTGAGCCGTATTCATCACGGCGCCAAGCCCAGTGGTTACCCCGCAGCCGATGTAGCAAACCTTATCAAACGGAGCATCAGAACGGATTTTTGCCAAGGCAATCTCCGGTACTACGGTAAAATTCGCGAACGTTGATGTACCCATGTAGTGATAAATCGGTTCGCCATCGATCGAGAAGCGCGAGCTACCGTCGGGCATCACCCCTTGGCCTTGGGTCTCGCGAATCGCTCCGCAGAGATTTGTTTTACCCGACAGACAAAATTTGCACTGGCGGCACTCAGGTGTGTAAAGCGGAATCACGTGATCTCCGACCGACAACGAAGTCACTCCAGCACCGACCTCACGTATAACACCGGCCCCCTCGTGACCTAAGATCGCCGGAAAAATCCCTTCCGGGTCACCACCCGACAAGGTAAATGCATCGGTATGGCAAATACCGGTGGCCATAATCTCCACCAGCACTTCGCCTTGCTTCGGGCCTTCAAGCCGTACGGTTTCAATCGTTAACTCTTTGCCCGAGGCATGGGCAACAGCAGCCTTCACATCCATAACATCGCTCCTTTCGACAGCCAAGTTTAACACTCGAACTACCCAGCCCTATTTTTTTACAGCGCCAGTGTCCGCGAAAAAGACCGCGTAATCAAAGTAGGTGCTGATAAACTAGCGCCATGTTACCTCTCGCTTCTTTATCGTCGAAAATGCGCGACTCAATCTGCCGCCAATGCGACAAACCGTGCTTTTGCTGGCCGCCCAGCTTGGGCCATGACACAAGAGGCAAAAGAGCCGAGAGAGGCCCATGCGCATAACGAAGCGCCTTGCCCTGGCCCGTCGCCGCTGGCGGCAATGGGTACCCTTGATCGCGGCTGTGCAAGGCTACAATCGCAGCGATCTCGGAGCCGACGCCGTTGCTGGTATTGTTGTCGGCATGGTCACAGTGCCTCAGGCAGTGGCTTATGCCTATCTTGCTGGCCTACCGCCTCAGGCAGGGCTCTATGCTAGTTTACTACCAATGTTGATCTATGCCTTTTTCGGCAGTTCCAAACATATGGTTGTTGGTCCTGTCGCGGTTGCCGCTTTGTTGGTTGCCGCCGCCATCGGGCAACATGCGCCAAATTACAACGATGAGCACCTAATGATCTCGTCGCTTCTGTGCCTGCAGGTTGGTCTGATTTTGTTCGCGCTCAATCTTTTCAAAATGGGCGGCCTCGTGAACCTGTTGAGCCATCCCGTGATCACCGGATTCGTCAACGCTGCGGCGATTTTGATCATTGTTTCCCAGCTGCCAGCCATGACCGGAATTCCCGTGGCTCAAACCAGTAGCCCGTTATTGCAGGTTACGCAGCTGCTGGAAAGCCCGGATCTTCTCAATCCAGTTACCCTGATCATTGGCTTAGTCTCGCTGCTTTCCTTGTTCGCTTGTAGGCCCGTAATCCAGCGCATCATTCGGCTTTTTGATGCCAGTAGCACCGATCACCCGCTGGCCAAAACAGGCCCCTTATGGGTGGCAATCTTGGGCATAGCCGCAGTGGTTATCTTGGATCTTCCAGAAAAAACTCAAACCGTCGGTGTAGTCCCCGATGGTCTGCCATCCCTAGCATGGCCTGTGATGGATCTGGCACTTTGGCTCGCCTTGCTGCCTTCGGCGATGGTAATTGCGGTGATTACCTATATTGAAAGCTACTCGATCGGCGCGACGCTAGCGGCCAAAGAACGCTATCAAATAAGACCTGACCAAGAACTGATGGCGTTAGGCACCGCCAACATTGGTGCGGCTATCAGCGGGGCATATCCCGTAGCGGGGTCGTTCTCGCGATCAGGCGTCAACTATGCTGCTGGCGCCCGGACACCCATCAGCGCGGTTATATGCGCGCTGATCATCGTAGCCACCCTGCTCTTCTTTACCGATACGTTCATCAATCTACCCAAGGCGGCCTTAGCGGCAATCGTGATGGTCTCGGTTTTGAACTTAATCGACTTCACCAACTGGCGCAAAAATTGGCGGATTTACCGACAAGACTGCTGGACTGAATGGGGGACCACGGCAGGTGTTCTAGTTCTTGGCGTCGAGATTGGTTTGCTATTCGGCGTTTTATTGTCGGTGGCATTTTTTTTGCGGGCGGCCAGTAAACCGGTAATAACGCAAATCGGTCGGCTGGGAGACAGCGAGCAATTTCGGTCGGCCAAGCGCTACCCAGTCACTCTGCATCACCATGTACTCGCCCTGCGGGTTGATGAAAATATATTCTTTGCGAATGCGACCCAGATTGAAGAGCGAGTGGTCAACCGCGCTCTGCGACGTAGGGGTACCACTGACGTACTGCTAGCCTGCGGATCGGTGAATCGCATCGACAGCACTGGCTTGACCATGTTGCGAAGAATGAACCAAACCCTTGCTGATGCAGGCATTTGCTTCAGCCTAAGTGAAATCAAAGGCCCGTTAATGACCGAACTGGCACACAGCGATATCGCCGCCAGCATTAGTGGCAGTATTTACTTCAGTAATGATGAAGCGATGCAAGCGCTGGCAGCAACAGAGTCTTCTATCGGAGCTGCAGATTGAGCGTTTTAGATCGTTATCTAACCCGTAAGTGTTTGCTCGCTATCGCAACAGTCGTAACTGTCCTCGCTGCGCTGACATTGCTGTTTGCGCTCATCGAAGAACTGGATGAGGAAAATACTGGATACGGATTCGTGCAGGCTTTGGAGTATTTATTGCTCACCATGCCGAGACGCATTGAGGAGCTCCTATCTTATGCCGTCTTTATTGGTCTGCTTTTGGCGCTGGGCAACCTGTCTGAGGGCGGCGAACTGACTGCCATGAGAGCTGCCGGAGTCTCACCAAAACGCCTCATCATTGGTCTTATACCCACTTTGGCTACCTGTCTGCTTTTGAGCTTTCTACTTAGCGAATTCTTATCTCCGTCCGGTGAGCGTATTGGCGAGCAGCGTAAACGCGGCGCTATGCTCCAACTTGAAACCGATCGAGCGTCGTGGCAAGACCAAGATCCGGAAATGATCACCCCGAGCACTGGCGTTTGGCTGCGACGCGTCGTTGACGAAGGCAGTGAGTACGCGCATATCGCCAGCATCGATAACGAAGGTAGATTGCGCCAGATTTATCTGTATGAGGTAGATGATGCGCAGCGCTTGGTCACCACGCGCCAAGCCTCGACCGGATACTTCGATCCGCAACTGAACCACTGGGTGCTAGAGCGCGTATCGTCGACCGAGCTTCTAGGCAGTAGCAGCCGCTCTTCCGCATCAGACACATGGATATGGGCCAATCCGGTAAATCCCCAACAGATCGCAACTCAAGCCTTCTCTGATCCGCGCAAAATGACCATGCGGCAAATCTGGGTTTACCTGTCACGCAGCGAGCTGCATCGAATCGCCAGCGTGCCGTTTGAGATCTCTTTTTGGCAGAAGGCAATGGCGCCGCTAACGTATATCAGCATGGCACTGATGGCGCTTGCTGTAGTCATTGGCCCGCTGCGTCATACCAGCATTGGTCAGCGGCTGACCATGGGTCTGTTCATCGGCCTTGGCTTCAAGTACCTTCAAGACCTCTTCGCCCCGATGGCGACGGTTTTTCATTTGCCCAGCATTCTGGCGGTTGCGATACCGGCATTGATCTACTTAGCGGTTGCCCAGCGGTTGATCCAACGCAACGCCTGATAGTAGCTTTTAGTCCTCCCGCGCACCCAATTCACGCGATAGATCCGCAACTTTCAGCTCACCCCCGCGAG
>CAJWZG010000010.1 GCA_913049565.1 uncultured Gammaproteobacteria bacterium | reverse complement strand
AACAGGGTTGCAATTGAAAAAGCGGATAGTGCAGCAGTTGTCTTTAATATGGATGGTGCAACTAACGCAATTGAAGCTACTAACTTTTCAGCTGATGGTGAGTTAGAATTTGGTGATACTACTGCTCAACCTCTTACAGGTGCAATAACTTCTACTACTAACGAGCACGGTACGGTTGAGAATGGAAACACTGGTCAGTGAACCCATCGAAACTGCACTGCGCGAAGTTCCAGAAATCAAAGAGCTCACGTCTAGCTCAAAAGCCGGTCAGTCAGTGGTGGGTTTAGAGCTCTACGACTCGGTCGCATCCTCTGAGACGGATAACGTTTGGTCTGAGGTTCGCGACATTCTGGGCGATACCGTGGCTTTGCTTCCACCAGGCACGATTGAACCT
This sequence comes from uncultured Gammaproteobacteria bacterium, assembly GCA_913049565.1. Next base: position 25,814 of record CAJWZG010000010.1, on the reverse strand, counting down.
GAACTGGATATACGTCAACCCATTGCTTCCACAATTATTGTTGCGATCAGTTGGCAGCATCCTTCTGAACCGCAACTGGGGATCTTGTCACGCGTTGCTGAGGCACTACGAATCAAACTGGCTAACACTCCAGGCACAGAAGTGGCTGAAGCATGGGGAGAGGCCGAAGAGGAAATTCGGGTTGCTGTAGATCCGTACAAATTAGTCACCAGTGGTATGAGCGCCGCCCGTGTGGCCAGCGCTATTGCTGCAGCCGACACCAAAATACCTGCAGGTCGCCTGCGCTCTGGCAGCAGCGACATGCTGGTGGAGGTTCAAGCTGACCTAGCTTCCACCGAACGTATTGCGCGGATCCCGCTAGCCGTCAGCGCCAACAGCCAAACACTTCGAGTCTCGGACATTGCCAAGGTCAGCAAAACCGCTTTGGATCCACCTCGCAGTCTTGCCTTGCACGGCGAGGAACAGGTGATATTCGTTAACGCAAAAATGCAGCCCGGCCTGCAGATCGAACCCTGGACAAAGAACGCTGAGGCGGCGGTTGAAAACCTCAAGGCTAGCCTGCCTGATGGCATCGCTCTGGATATTGTCTATCTGCAAAACACGTACACCAGTGACAGAATGGAATCGCTGGGCACAAATCTGGTGTTCGCGTTGATTTTAGTGCTCCTCGTGCTGATCTGGATGATGGGTCTTCGCTCGGCGTTGACTGTGGGTGTCGCCCTGCCGCTATCTGCCGCAATGGTGCTCATCGGCATGATGTATCTGGATATTCCACTGCATCAAATGTCAGTCACCGGCCTAATCATTTCTTTGGGCCTGCTTATCGACAACGCCATCGTTGTGGTCGAAGACTACAAACTCAAACGCCTGCGCGGCGCGCCCATCGAGGCGGCCGTTGGCCAATCTATCCAGCATCTTTGGATTCCACTAGGTGCCTCTACGGCTACTACGGTGTTTGCATTCATGCCCATTGCGCTCGCACCGGGGGATGTTGGTGACTTTACCGGCACTTTGGGAGTCGCTGTTGCGCTGTCTGTCGCCAGTTCATTTTTTCTCGCCATGACCGTAATACCGGCACTGGCCGGCTACATAGAACAACGTTGGCCGTCGCGCAGCGCTGGTCGCTGGTGGCAACAAGGCTTCTCAAATGCGGCGTTGAGCACCTGGTACCGCAGGTCGCTGCAAATCGCTATTTCTCGACCAATGATCGGCATCGGTGCTGCCTTGGTCATGCCGTTTATCGGTTTTGCCTTGGCGCCCACGCTCACGAACCAATTTTTCCCAGCGGTGGATCGCAATCAATTTCAGGTGCAAATATCTCTGCCCAGCCAATCGTCGATTTGGGAGACTCGGCAAAGCGTTACCCGCGCCGACAGAATCTTACGCAGCTACCCCGACGTTACCGATACATTTTGGGCGATCGGCGAAGGCGCACCTCGGGTGTATTACAACGTAGTGTCGCTCAACGAGCGTGTACCGAGTTTTGCATCTGGCTGGGTCAACACCACGTCGGCCATTCACACTGAGCAGGTGCTCAAGACTTTGCAGAACGATCTTTCTCTGGCGCTCCCAGAAGCTGAGGTGCTCGCAATTCCCTTTGAACAAGGTCCCCCAACTAACGCACCCATTGAACTGCGCGTTATCGGCCCTGATTTAGATGTGCTGCGACAAGAAGCCCAGAAGCTGCGTGCGCTGGTTGCCGGGGTGCCCAAGGTCACCTATGTCCGCGCAACCCTCTCTACCGCAGAGCCCAAACTCGCCTTTGCGCCGCGAGAGAACGCGGCTGCAGTCAGCGGCTTGAGCACGGGCCAGTTGGCGCAAAACATCAATGCGCTACTGAGCGGACAACACGCCGGCACCGTGCTCGAAGGTAATCGGCAAATTCCCGTGCGCGTGCAGTTAGCCGATCGCTACCGCAACGATATGGCGGATTTGACAACATTACCCATGCTAGCGAACGGGCGAAACGGCATTCCCTTACAAGAACTCGGTGAATGGCAATTACAGCCAACGGCTTCGGCTATAGACCGCCGTCAGGGCGAGCGTTTGAGCACCGTGCAGGCATTCCTGCAGCCCTTCACGCTACCAGACTCAGTCATGCGTGGTATTCAGCAGGAGCTGGCAGAACAAGGTTATACACCCCCGCCGGGGTACCGCTTGTCGGTTGGTGGCGTCGCTGAGGAGAGCGCAGAATCCATTGGTAACATTATCTCGGTCTTCGTGTTCTTCAGCTTGGCCATGACTGCCGTCGTCATCCTGTCATTAAACTCATTTCGTCAGGCCGGGTTGATTGGCGTAGTCGCCGTCCTCAGCTTTGGCCTTGCATTGTTGGGCCTCAGAATTTTTGGCTATCCCTTTGGCTACATGGCGCTAATAGGTGCGCTTGGCATGATGGGTTTGGCGATCAACGGGGCCATCATCGTGCTTTCTGCTTTGAAGGCCAACGAAGCGGCCTACACAGGCGATACCGAGGCTGTCGTCGATGTAGTGATGGATGCATCGCGACACATTGTCTCAACCACGCTTACGACCATCGGTGGTTTCATACCGCTGATTGTTAACGGCGGGAAATTTTGGCCACCATTGGCGACCGCTATTGCCGGCGGTGTTGCCGGTTCGGCGATCATTGCCCTGTATTTAATCCCTGCGAGCTATGCCGCGATTCAGCAACGGCAACGCCGCAAAGAATTAGCCATCGATTCGATTCAATCCGCAGCAACACCAGCAAACTAGCTTCAGCGGAGCACCTTTCACTTGGGCGCCTATCGGGCGAAGACCTGATCTCCGCCGACCCAGGTTTCCAGCACTTCAATGCAACCCAACGTTTCGGCTGCGACGCTCAGTGGATCTTTATCCAGCACCACAAAATCGGCGAACTTACCCTCTTCTAAACTACCCACCTCATGATCCGAATGGCATTGCCACGCCGCGTCTATCGTCATCGCCCTCAGCGCAGCTGCCGCTGGCACCCGCTCTTCAGGCGACAACAGTTCATCACTGCGCCACATATTTCGCACGACAGCATTCTCCATACAGCGCAGTGGATTCATTTCTGTCACTGGATCATCGGAGTGCAGTGTCCAACGAATGCCTTTGTCCTCGCAGGCCCCGGTGCGATCTAACTTCGAAGCCTTCTCCAGCCCAAAAATGTCCTCAACAAAGGCTTTGCCCCAGTAGTGCACATGGCCAATCAGAAAACTCGGCGACAGGCCGAGTTCGGCCATTTTTTCGATCTGCTCATCATGCAGAATGCTGCAGTGCTCGATACGGCAGCGGCGCAGCGCCGGATCCAAACCTTTCGCCTTCGCCTTGGCAAAAGCATCTAGAGCACGATCAATAGCCGCATCGCCGTTGGCGTGCACACAAACCGCCCACCCTTCGCGCAAGCGTTTTTCAACCGCGCGGTCAAGCTCGTCTTTTTCTATATAAGCCATACCGTGCGCATTCTCGCCTTCGATACCGATAAAAGCCTCGCGCTGCAAACCAGTGCGGCCTTGATTTGATCCATCGGAAACAATTTTCCAGCCGGTGCGCCGTACCCACTCGTCACCTTCGCCCCATTGCAACCCCACCTCGTCCCAGCGATCAGCCATAGCTTGACCAACGCTATAACGAAACCGAGCAGTCATTCGGCCGCTGTCGCGCATGCTTTGATAAACATCGAGCTCTTTAGCGCCTTGAAACATACCTGTCCCCTGGTCGCACAGCATGGTGATGCCCACCACGTTAGCTTGACCCAGCACGCTCAGGCAGCCTTCGGCGATATTGCCCTTCTTAAGCTTGGTATTGTGGCGCACAACTAAAGCCATTGCCGGACCCGCCTTAAGCACACCGTTAGGTTCACCACTGTCGTCCCGGCCGATCTCAGCGCCCTGAGGATCTGGTGTGGCGGCAGTGATACCTGCAATCTCCAATGCTACAGAGTTGCAGTAGCCTAAGTGCAGCGACGCGTTATAAACAAAGACCGGATGTCGCAAACTTACGCGGTCAAGCATGTCGCGGGTTAGAAAATCTGGGCCCTGCTGCAGCGATGGATCAAATTGGCGGCCCACTACCCATTCACCTTGAGGCTCTAGAAGCGCATCCTGAGCTAGCTGGGCCAACGCCTCGTCTGTAGTTGCAAAGCGGTTAGGACCGATGTTTGAAAACCCATGCATCATCGCCAACGGCGGTAAATGCATATGCGGTTCCACAAAGCCGGGCACGACGATTTTGTCTTTAAGGTCGATTCGCCGTACTGCCTGAGTCTCCTCAGGCGCGTCATCAAGCATACCCACCCAAGCGATCCGACCGCCTTCAATCAGCATGGCCTCAGCAATCGGTCGTGCGGCATTCATGGTAATGATTTGAGCACCACTGACTAACATCGAAGATGGAATCGGACGGTCGGGCGCATTGGGTAGTCGTTTAGCCTGCTCCGCTAGATCGATACCGCCCAAGCGTAGGGTTTCGGCAAAAACATTCGCGCAGCATGGGCATGCAAAAGGGTCGGCACTGTGTTTGTAAGGTACCGATCGGTCTGCGGCGCCAAGGTGTACTGGCGTTTCAATGCTTTGGTCTCGGGTGTTATCCAACATTTGAAGTCCCTCTTTCATGCATCTCAAGCATGCTTCACAAACGAAAAAGGGATGCTGTTCCCAGCATCCCTTTACCGACGATCCGCGCTATGAGCCCGAGATTATCCCGCGGATTCACTGCGCAGCGACGGTAGCTGATACCCCTTGGATTCAAGGTCAGCGCGCACTACTTTTTTGTCCATCTTGCCCGTTGAAGTCAAAGGTATCGCATCAACAAAAAGAATTTCGTCAGGCAGCTGCCACTTTGCAAATGCGGTCTCGCAGTGCTGCAATATTGCCTGCTCGGTTACCTGTACATCAGGGTCCACAATCACCAGAGCAACTGGGCGCTCATCCCATTTGGGGTGAGGCTGCGCGACGACACAGGCTTGAGCCACTCCAGCGACGCCAACAATATGGTTTTCAAGATCTACCGAAGAAATCCACTCACCACCGCTCTTCACCAAGTCTTTCGACCGATCGGCAATGATCAAATACTCTTCAGGGTCGATCTTGCCGACATCTCCAGTAATTAACCAACCGTCATGAAACTTGTCCGGCTGAGGGTTATTGAAGTACTCGGAACAGATCCATGGGCCACGCACCAAAATTTCGCCAACGGTTTCTCCGTCGTGAGGCAGACGATTGAATTCCTCATCAAAAATATCCAATTCAAGACCCGGCATGAGTTGTCCCGCCTTTGCGACATTTTCAAACTGCTCGTCTTCGCTCAATGAAAGCTGGGAACGTTTCATTACCCGACGCGACAACGTTGCAAGCGGAGAGGTTTCTGTCATACCCCAACCTTGAATCATTTCTACGTCGAGTTCGTCCCAAAACCAGCGAATCAATGACGGTGGCGGCGAACTGCCACCGCAGGTTAAACGCGACAGCGCGGATAAATCATAGGCATCAGGATTCGCTTCATACAGGCCTTTCACACCCTGCCAAATGGTAGGTACACCTGCTGACAACGTCACTTTCTCGCTGACCATCAAATCCAGCAAACGCACTGGATCCATGAATCGATGAGGCATAACCTGCTTGCAGCCCAACATCAACGCCGACCATGGAATACCCCAGCCCATGGCGTGGAACATGGGTACGATGCCGCAAACCGTATCAGCACCGGATAATCCCATTGAATCGGTCATGCACTGAGTCAACGTATGCAAGTATTGCGATCGGTGCTCGTACTCCACTCCTTTGGGATTGCCTGTGGTACCGCTGGTATAGCAAAGACCCATAGCCGAATTTTCATCGATTTGTGGCCATTCAAACTCAGAGGGCTGACCTTCAATAAAAGCCTCGTAATCCACTGGATCGGGTAACTCGGTAGACCAACCTTCGAACCCTTCTTCCGTTGCAACAATAACTTTGCGCACCGTGGGAATTTTCCCATTCAGCACTTCCAACAACGGCAGTACATCAGCGTCTACGATAATGAGCTGATCCTCAGCGTGATTGATAATGTACTCGAGGTCTTTGGGCGACAGCCGCACGTTGAGTGTGTGCAGTACTGCGCCCATGCCTGCAACCGCATGATAAGCCTCAAGATGCCGCGAGCCGTTCCACATAAACGTGCCTACACGGTCGCCAACCTTGATACCCGCGTTACTCAATGCATGCGCAAGCTGGTGCGCGCGGTCTCGGGTTTCTTTGTAGCTTTGACGACGCACACCAGTTTCGGTGAGTGTAACGATCTCTTCGTTGGGCGCGACTTTAGCGCCGCGATCAAGAATATTGGACATTAAAAGGGGCGTATGTTGCATCGCCATAATGGGTGTCTCCTCCGAAATAGCTCTCCGTTAGTACGCGAAAGTCTATCACTGGGATTTCGCTCTACATAGCCGTTGCCGTCGATCGGCTCGACTGTGGTTAACAGCCGAGCAAACGGCTCACCACCCCAAAGTGGGTTATGCTGGCTCTTTTACTGCAACTCAACAGTTGCTGGTAAGCGCGCATTGAGTTTCGAGATTGGGGGCCGCATTAACCACGAGAACACCAACAACGGCGGAAGAAAACCCTTGTTTTACGGCTGGGTGATCGTCTTGGTGTCTGCGGCACTGGGTTTTCTGGGCACCGGTTTCTATTCCTACTCACGTGGTTTCTTCTTGCCGCTTCTTGCCGATGCTTTGGACGAGGGAAATCGCTTCAATATTTCTATTGGCTTTTCTTGGGCCGTGATTGTTGGCTCGCTGATAGCCCCCCATTTAGGTCGCTATTTGGATTACGGTTCCCCGAAGAAAGTCATACTCGGCGGCGTCACCATCGTTTCTGCTTCGTATTTCATGCTGGCCCACGTTTCCACGCTTCTGCAATTTTACTGCGTCGTAAGTGTCTGTATGGGGTTGGGCATGGCCACAATGGGGGGACAGGTTTGGCATCGCTTAGTAATGAACTGGTTTGATCATTGGCGCGGGCGGGCGATTGCCTTCGCCGTTATGGGCGCGTCGATATCTGGCATAGTCATGCCACAGGTGGTGAGCGCGTTGCTCGAGGTTATTGACTGGCGAAACGCTTACATTATGTTTTCGGTGACGACCGCTGCTGTGCTTTTTCCTGCGGTGTATCTGTTTATGCGTGATCGACCAAAAGAGATGGGTGAGGTCCGCGATGGGCTGCGATACGTCAATGACAATCCAGACGAGATGGTCACTATTGATGAAGACCGCGCCGTATGGACCACTGGAGATCTGCTAAAGCACCGAGGATTTTGGGCCATTAGCGTGGTCTTTGGTGCCATGTTCTGCGTTTTTGCCGCGGTCATGCTGCACTTGCCTTCGCACCTGCACGATATCGGTCTTGAAAACAGCACAGCGGCAACGGTGCTCTCCGCCACGGCACTGTTTGCAGCGTTGGGCAAACCCGTTGTTGGTTGGCTCTCCGACTTTTGGGGTTCACGAGTCAGTATCTGGCTTGCACTTGTTTGCCAGGGCATAGCACTACTTACTTTTAGCATCGCGGATACGGCACTTCTCGCCTTCGTTGCAGGATGCCTTTATGGATTTGGCTATTCAGGCATGTCTCCGCTACGCACTTTTGCTATCTCTAGCACCCTTGGCAGCCAATCGTTTGGGCAGGTTGCAGGCCTGTTGCGATTCGTGGAAATGCCTTGGGCGCTACTAGCATCACCGATTGCCGGGCTTATCTACGACCAAACTGGTAGCTATCAAATCGCCTTTCTTGTGCTCGCTGGACTGATGCTGCTGTGCTGCCTTGGCCCAATCTTTATCGCCGTCGGCGGCCGTCGAGACCGATTGCTGCGTAAAGCCCAACACTCGTCAGGTTAGAAAAACACTTCCCAACTATGACGCATTTCTCTTTGCTGCTGTCAAAAACTGAAAAACAGGCGGGGTTAGATACAGCGCTGCTCTTGGGATTACTGATTGTCACCGTAGCCATCCAGCTACCCTTTATTGGCGGCGCCTTCAACTTAGTCGCAACGGTTCTTGGTCTTGGACTGATAACGCGGCTGTGGCTTGATCGGAACCCTGATAAAAACCGCGCTGAACCTCTCGAAGGCGAGTGAAGGGTGAACCCTGAGCAGACAGTGCTATTCAGGCGCCGCCATCACTCCAAGCACACCTTGATCCACAAGGTCGCTGATTTCATCCTCGCTATAACCAAGCTCAGACAATATCTCTGCACTATGTTCTCCTAGGCCCGGTGCAGGTCGCTGAATACCTGAGGGCGTCTGGTCGAACTGCGCGGCGGGCCGTGGTTGACGGATACGGCCTGCAATCGGGTGATCGTATTCGTGAATCAAATCGTTGGCTTGAATTTGCGGGTGGGTGATCACTTCCTGTCGCGACAGGACCGGCGCCGAAGGCACACCTTCTGCATCAAGTCGCTCAAGCCAATATTCCGACGTATTCGTCGCCAGCACCTGAGCCGTGAGCGACAACCTATCGGTGGCGTTTACCGCACGGTCATTGACGGTCAAAAAACGCGAATCTTTGAACCACTCAAGGTGGCCGAGCGCCGTGCACATGCCTCGCCACTCTTTGTTGCTCATGGCGCCAGCGGTAATGTAGCCGTCTTGAGTTTGGAAGATCAGATCTGGTGAAAGCTGCGCCCGGGCGTTCGTGACCTCCTTACCTACCAAGGTAAACCCGCCCATTCCCTCAGGCCACAGGTAAGCGACCATCGTATCGAGCATCGCCAACCGAATATGCTGTCCCTTACCCGTGCGCTCTCTTGAAAATAAAGCCGCGGTGATGGCTTGGGCAGCGGTGACCGCCGTGGTCTTGTCGGGAATAATGGTGCGGATCATTTTTGGTCGGCCGGTTTCTCCGTCCGCCTGAATCGCTGCAAGACCTGACAAAGCCTGTATGACCGGATCGTAAACTCGCTGATGCGCGTAAGGCCCGCTGTCACCAAATCCGCTGATCGACACAAAAATGATGTCGGGCTTAAGCGAGCGCACAATGTCCTCACCAAATCCCATGCGCTCGATCGCGCCGGGACGAAAATTTTGCACCATCACGTCGGCTGTTTTAAGCAACCGTTGCAGCGCGTCTACGCCTTGCGGGGTTTTAAGGTCTATCGCCATAGCCCGTTTGGAGCGGTTCGAAGAAATAAATGTTGAGGTGATACCTGATCGCGTCGCGCCGGCCCCGCGAACCAAGTCGCCGTCTAGCGCCTCGACCTTGATAACGTCTGCTCCTTGATCTGCCAGCATCATGGTGGCGACGGGACCTGAGATCATACTGGTTAGGTCGACGACTCGAACCCCAGCCAGCGGACCTTCGTTTTGCTCGGCGGTCATATACTCTCCTGATTTATTCTGCGCCTATGCTGGCTGGCTTATGCGAGCATCTTTTCTGCAAACGATTTAGCCCACTTATAGTCGGCTTTACCGTTTGGAGCGCGGCGCACCACATCGGTTAACAACACCCGTCTGGGCAACTTGTAGCCCGCAAGATGATCGGCGGCAAAGGCGATGACATCCTCAGCAGAGGCGTTTGCACCTTCGCGCAACGATGCTACCGCCACAACCTGCTCACCGAAGCGTTCATCCGGCAAACCCACAACCAAGCAGTCTTCAACAACCGCGTAGCGCTTAACCGCCTCTTCGACCTCCTCTGGAAAGATCTTTTCGCCGCCGCTGTTGATGCATGCACTGCCTCGCCCCAGCAAAGTTATGCTGCCATCAGCCTCTACTGTGGCGTAGTCACCGGGAAAGCTATATCGCACACCGTCGACTTCACGAAATGTCGCTGCCGATTTTTCCGGGTCTTTGTAATATCCCAATGGCACAAAGGCCGATGTCGCAATCTTGCCCATTTCTCCCGAACCGGGCTCAACCATTCGGTCATCATCGGTAATGACAGCGACACCTTCATTGAGTTCAAACTTTGCCGTGCTGGCTACAGCCTCCCGCGTCATTACCGAACTGCCCATGCCTCCTTCGGTTGAACCCATAACATCAGCCAAAACCATATCGTGGTGGCCCAACAATCCTTGCTTAATCTCGGTACTCCACATCACCCCGCTCGATACGATCTGCTTGAGCGATTCAATCCGATAAGGGGTTCCTCTCTTTTCAGCGTCATCCAGCGCCCCAAGAATCGGACGGGCGAACGCATCGCCGACGATGACCATATCCGTGACACTGTGATCCTCAACCATGGCCAACAGCGCGTCAGGATTCAGCCCGAGCCTAGAAGTCGTCACTACTGTGCCGCCAAGCAGCATGGGCGCAAAACTGCCGAGCCACACACCGGTGCCATGCATAAGTGGACAGGCTGGCAGGCTTACAGGAGGCTCGGTGATTTGATCCAGAAAGTCACTGTAGGCCGCAAGATTCTCTGGCGCCTCTATGCCTCGGCCCTCGGCACCCATCGCGAGAAAGAATCCAGCGAAATCACCCACCGGGTACATGACACCTTTTGGCATCCCTGTCGTACCACCTGTGTACAGCATATAAACCCCATCAGGATTTTGGGTGCGACGAGGCAAGGGGGAATTCGTGCGAATAGCGCGTTCGTAATCCACGGCGCCTTTTAGTAAAGACTCGGTGCCGTCGTCAATTTGCACAAACAACTTAACATTGGGTAGCCGGTCACGAATTTCCCAGATTCGCATGGCGTAACACGATTGGAAAAAAACAGCTTCAGCATCGCTGTTTTCCAACAGGTAGACCAACTCATCAGACTTGTAGCGATAGTTGACGTTGATCGGACAGCCACCCACCTTAAAGATGCCGAACTGGGCCTCTTGATATTCACTGCAATTGTGCAAATACAGACCTGCTTTGGAATCGGAACCCAAACCATGGGCTTCCAAAAGGCTGGCGATACAAGACGCTCGATGTTCAAAATCTTTCCACGCCAGAGACCTACCGTCTGAAATAGTTGCGATGCGATGCGGATATTTGTCGGCGACGATTTCCCACGCCGAGGCAAAATGAAAGTCCAAGATTGCTCTCCCTCTTTTTACTAGTTAGTTACTAGCCAGTTCCGACTCAGTTCCATGCCCAACCAAAGTCCCTCGCTAACACGAGAGGCGTTCTTTAAAGATATTGGAGGAAACGGCGAGCAAGGTCTAATGCCTAGCGGGAACTCGTCTCTCTCGATGCGGCTTCGCCTAGATTAGTGAGCCGTACCTTGAGCGGCATACTGCCGATTTTTGTTTTGATCAACACTGGCAGATACCCAAGGTCTGGCGCTAACCAATAATTAACCCTGCGATGAATGCTGCCGGGGGTGGCCTCGTAGGGTTCGGATTGCACCTCGATAGTTGAATAGGGTTTGCCGGCTACTTTGATTTTTTTTCCGCGCTTCCTGATTTGGACTCGATAGCGCCCCAATGTGTCGTCAAGATAGTTCAGTCGTAGAGGTTCATCGCTTTCTGCGGTATCCAACCGGTCAAAATAGCACCCCATGACAAAGAACTGACTGAGTTTGTCGACGTAGAAGCCTCGATGTTGCGCCTGATCCAGCACGTGCTCGAGTTCCTGATAAGCGCGCTCCTGTTGTGGCCGCTGAAGATAGCCCTGATAGCGAGCGACGCCATTGTCCCAGTCGTATTGCAGTGCATCATCGAACTCCCAGCCCGGACTGAATCCACTGTTGGTATAGCCTGATGGCTGATATTGGCAATCAGTCCAGAGGAAGGAGGTTTCATGAAAGTTGCCCACCAGCCAACTTTTCAATGTGCTGATCATGGTGATCTTTTGATCTGCAAAACTGACGTCTACCGAAGCATCTAACCAGGTGGGTAATCCAAAAGCATAGACTCGGTATTTCAGCTGCATGTCCGAGGATGGCAATACCGTAGCGTTGCTTGCTGTAGGTGCCGCAGTTGCGATCACTACCGATGTCGCGAAAACGAAAATGCGACAGAACGCCAACCAACTTGCTGTATCAGTCTTTATTGTCCGGTTTATCAGGTGTTTGTTTATCTTGGTCAACATGCTCCTGCGGGGCCTCACATTTTCTAGGCTCTTGCTGCTCAGGATCTTCCTGATGAAGTTCTTCCTGCTGGCCTTCTTGCCATCGCGCGAATGCCTCTAACTCTCCCGCAAGTTGTGCGGCCACGAAACTGATCACTGCCGCGTCGTCAACTAAGCCCCAGCCAAACAAAAAATCCGGAATACCGTCAAATGGCACCACAAAATATACTACGGCTGCCGCAACAGTCACCATGGTCTGAGTCGACACATCTCGATATTCGCCGGAGACATACGCCCGCAGCAGAGCAATGAGGCGCTGCAACTGCTCTTTCACTTCGCCGAAGGGGCCACCTCCTGCACGGCCCATCTTACTGACCGCCTTGCTAAGTATTTCTTTTAGTAAACGCGGATTTTTCAGTAATCGCGCGCCACGCAGCAAAAATCGGCCAAATCCGCGCGGTGGCTTAGCCATGAGGCGCACTCCAAGCCACACTTGAATTTTCAGACACTACCGATTCGCTGATGAAAGACAGCATCCATCGGGTGAACAACTGCGAGTCTGTACCTTCGACTAGGCTCTCTAGCCCTGCCCGATAAACGCTCTCACCCAGTAATTCTCGACGCACCTCCAACAGTGCCCTCGAGTAATCTGGGCTCAGCTCTGGGTGTCCCTGAATCGTCAGCACCTCACTACCTATTGTGAAACCAGATATCGGACAAAAATCACTGCTGGCGAAGACTCGTGCCCCATCTGGTAACGCTAGCACCTGATCTTTATGACTAGACACCAACCGCAACTTAGACCGCAGGCGACCCACTCGCTGCATCCAAGGTTCGCTGTGCAACAAATCACAGGTTTGCACACCGACACCCCACCCCGCCGCAGCGGCACCTGCACGGCCGCCAAAGAAATGTGCGATGAGCTGATGGCCAAAACAGATGCCGAGAATTTTCTTTTTAGCCGCTATCACCCGACCGACAAAATTAGCGAGTTCGCGAATCCAAGCCAAATCATCATAAACGCTTAGTTTGCAGCCGGTGATCAGGTAAGCATCGCAATCCAAATGCTGGGGTAAACAACGTTGCACGTCGTAGGTGGTGAACGTCATCGTTGAGTCTTCTGCGCGGAACAACGCCTCGAACATATTTGGATAGTCACCAAAACGCGGTTGCAACCGCTCCAATACCGAGTCTGTTTGCAAAATACCGAGATGCAATGTCATAGGGACGTCCCCAAAGCGAATCTGCTGTTCAAACGATTTCGAAATACCGCTCGAGCTGCCAACTATTGACGGTTCGATGATATTCGCGCGCCTCCCACTGTCTTGTCATTGCAAAATGATCGACAAAGGCCTCGCCAAACTGCGCTTTCGCTGCGCTGGATTGTGTGAACTGATCCGCAGCGGTGGCAAGATCAGCAGCAAAATGATACTCGATCGGCAGATTGTCCTCCGCTTCGTAGGCGTTACCGGCGACTGGCTCATCCGGAGTCATCGCTTCCTGCAAACCGATCTCCATAGCCGCCAGAGCGGCTGCCTGCACCAAATAAGGATTGGCATCAGCGCCTCCCACCCTGACCTCAACGCGCTGGCTCTGGCTATCGCCCGGTATCACACGTATTGCCGCCGTGCGATTTTCAATACCCCAAGTCGCCGCGGTTGGCGCCCAGGCACCTTTCACGAGGCGCGTATAGCTATTGACCGTAGGCGCGAGCATGACCAAAAACTGTGGCAAATAGCGCTGTAAACCTGCCACCGCCGCACGCATCTTCGACGAGATTCCATTGGCATCCGTCGCATCGTAAAAAATGTTTACTCCGTCAGCATCGCTGAGGCTAAGGTGAAGATGGCCACTTTGACCTGGGTAGTCCATAGACCACTTGGCCATAAACGTTGCCAACATGTCGCGACGCTGAAAATAGCCCTTGGACAGGGTCTTAAAGAGGGAGGCTCGGTCTGCTGCGGCCAAACCTTGCTGTGACGCCAGCGCCGCCTCCCACACACCGGGACCTGTCTCACAGTGCAGGCCTTCCAATTCGCAGTCGATATCAGCACAGTAGTTCATGAAATCTGTGAATTCCTTGCCCAGCGCAGATGTCCGTAACACCGAGTAACCGAAGTTACCCGGGGTAATCGAATTGAGGTTTCTATAGCCCTTTTCGCGCACGCTGTGAGGTGTTTCATTGAAGACAAAAAACTCGTATTCAAAGCCTGCCCTGACGCTCAAACCTTGATCGGCCAATCGATCCAGCACAGTGCGCAGCCGCGTTCGAGGACATAGCGGATGATCGCTGCCATTGCGCTCAACAAACTCGGCAATAAAATAAGGGCACTGCTCTTCCGCCAACCAGCGCTCACTCTCTACCAAGAGTCGAAATCCGGTATCTGGAAAACCACTATGCCAGCCAGTGTAATCGCCACCCTCATAAAGTTGATCGTCTATGTCCCAACCAAAGACACAGTCACAAAAGCCCCCTTGCTTGTTCATTAAACTCTCGAACTTTTGCAATCCAACATACTTACCGCGAATCACACCATCGATGTCTGTCAGTCCTAGCTTCACCTGCCTGACCCCAAGCTTTTGATATCGAGCAAGCGCCTCCTCCATACGTTGCGCAATCTCGAGCTGTGATGTTGTCCGCTGTTCCGTCATTTTAATCGGTCCTCCTGATGATGTGGGAGCAAACAGGTATCTCTTCGACGAAAGATCTTACTCAGCAGCCTAAATCATCGCGAGATAATTCCAACTGCTGACGTCTATCCGTTACGATCCGCGCTTTAGCTGTTACCAATATTCTCACGCCCAGATTTGATCGGCGTTTACCCCCAGACCACAACCTTTTTTACACAGCTTATGCGCTAAGACTGTGGATAACTTTGAGGATAACTTGCGGGCAATTCGCTCATCATTTTCTTACAGGTCTGCCAAAAAGGCCTCTGATGCTAGAAAATATCTATTTTTATCTATATTTTTCAGATAGTTATGAGTTTTATTTCAACAGCACACTAACGATGGCTCGCATCTTAACGCTAACAGTTTTTTTGCGTGCGAATGTGCATAAAACGAGACCCATAAGTTAGTGCTTGCTAACTAAAAGCCCCATATTTTGTCTGGATAGAGGGTTAGTTCCGCCTTTTTTTGCAGCGATTTTTAACCGTTAGATTTGAATACGCCGAGTGAAATATAGACACTTCGACCCTAAATTTGGTCAACCACTTGGTTCTTAGTGTAGGGCATTAAAGAGCTTGCGCCGATAACGAGTCGCCATCTCATTGCCCTTGCCAAGTACGTCGAATATGCGAATCATGGTCAAGCGACCGATGTCGTTCCGAAAGTCTCGATCATTGCGAAGTATCTCAAGACACATCTCTAGTGCCAGTTCGGTCTGCCCCGCAACCATCTGCACAATGGCAAGGCAGTAAAGAGACTCGAGATCCTGCGGATTGCTTTTAACGGCCCCTTGCAAGCTCTCCAAGCTGTCCATAGCGGCTGCTTCTTCCGCGAATTCCAATCGATTTTGCGGACGCGCACGCCCTTCTGTCTCTTCCGCAATCGAGGCCAGCACGGTGCGCGCGTCATCGAGGTCGCCCTTGCGCACCAGTACATCAGCCAACTCTACGCGCAACGACTGATTCTTCGGCTCCTCTTGAATACTTTGCTGAAGTGCCGCTGCGGCGCCTGCAAGGTCGCCGGATTCGATAAGTTGATCCAAATCGCCCTGCATCGCTTCGACCGAGGACTGGGTGAGGCCATCCATGATGGTTCGAAGCTGTGCTTCGTCTACTGGTCCGTCAATTTGTTCGGCTATCGCTCCTTTATCGATGATACGAATACTCGGCAAACCCTGTACTTGAAGCCGAGGAGCCAGACTCTGATCTTGAGCCACATCGGATAACGCCAACACCGCCTTGCCCGCATAATCTGCGAGGACATTTTCCGCCATCGCTTTGATTTGCACGGACTCCGGCACTTGGTCCGCCCAAAACAGCAGAACGACCGGGGTGTGCTGGGAAGCATCTACAACTTCCGTTTGAAAATTCTCCAAAGAGGCGTTGATAGGTTGCATGCGGTGTTTTCCTCGATGCCGTTGATTGGTCTGAGACAGCCGCGCTATTCAGCAAGACTGCCCGGAAGGCCCGATTTTACATCACCTTGTCGAAAGATATCTGCCGCGTTATTGGTTGCTCACCGACCCATATCTGGCCCTCGCTTTGAGTCGCAATACTCAAGCTAGCCAGCTTCGGTCGCAACTCACTAAACAGGGCCTCAACCAAGTTTGCGTCGTTGTTTTGCTCGCTTATATGGCCAATCACAACATGGAGCTCTGGGTGGGCAACGTGATTTAACAATTCCAGAGCTTGGGTATTAGACAGATGCCCGAGGTCGCCGCCCACTCGGCGTTTCAGCGATGCCGGGTAACTGCCACGTTGCAGCATGGCGCGGTCGTGGTTTGCTTCCAGCAACAAATAATGACACCCCGAGAATTGCTGAGCCACATGCTGGGTGACACTGCCCAAATCAGACAACACGCCAATACGCAGCGCGTCGTATTCAAACACAAACTGTGTGGGTTCTCGCGCATCGTGCGGCACTACGACCGGATTCACCGTGACACCCGCCAATTCAAAGGCGATATCGCCGTCAAAAGCGTTGCAGTTAAAGCCCTTGGGACTGGCTTTTAGCGTTCCGTAGGATGCATAAACGGGCACACCATAACGGTGCGCTAACGCTGCCACACCTGCAATATGATCACTATGTTCATGGCTGACTAATATGGCAGATAAGTCACCGGGACTGAGCTGCAAGCGCGCTAAGCGTTGCTCAGTTTGTTTGAGGGTAAAGCCGCAGTCGACCAAAAATACGGCACCACCGATGGCTACTAAGGTGCCGTTCCCTCTGCTTCCGCTGCCTAGTGAGGCTATACCCACCTAAGGAACCGCTGCATCAGGTCGCATACTCGCGAATCAGCACTAATATCTCTTGTGCTCTGTCCGCATCAGTCATTAGCTGACCATTCTCTAGGACAAATATTTTATGCGCTTCGCCCTTACCGGTTTCTACCGCTTCACTCATCAGCAACGTAACATTTGTTCCCGATGATGCACCGCAGCTGAAAGTAACTCGGCATAGAAATCGACTCTCGGATCTGCCAGTCAACACTTCCTTGGGGATGGTGATATCAAATCGACCCGCATCGCTGTCCTCGCTATCGATCAAAACCCCTGCGTTGCGCAAAGATTGGGTCAAGGAGGCTACGGTACGGCTTTTATCCAAAAAGAAGCTCAACTCAGGAATACCTTCGCTGTTTCTACGCATTTCGGTTTTCGGCTGGCTGCCAATCTGCAGCGCCACCTTGGATACAGTGCTTTCCGCAACCCGAGCAGCGACATATCCACCAATTTGCTCGAGCAGCGCCTTCTCCGCTGCAACTAGGTCGGAGCTTGCGTCCTGTACCCGAACCATGTCCGCTGGCAGAGTCTGACCCAGCTTGTCGTTGTCATGTCTTAGATGTACTTCTGTAGATTGAGGCTGCAAGCCCTGCTCAACGCGAATCAAAAACCGGTCGTCTCCCGTCTCCAACCCCGCCTCACTGCGAGCCTGTCGAACCAGGGATCGGACAATATCTCGAACCGGCCTGCCGTCGTCGACGAGCCAGGCAGTATTCAGCCGCCCAAGTTCTGGACGATCCGCTTCCAAGACAATGCCATTATCGGCAAAGAATTGTTTCATCTTCGGCCACGCTGTCGTGGGTGATTCAGGAATCACCAGCCAATTGCGATCGCCTAGACGCTGCATACGAACCTCGTCTCGATTATCTGAGGCATATTTAGCATCGGGGCGAGGGGGTCTATCCGGATAATAGGAGGCATTCATTTGAACACCCACCTCAGGGACACTAAGAACCTGTCCGGGCGCTACCATTTGCAAATCGTCGGGCACTTTCAACGCTGGTTGGGGCTCCAAGTCGATGTAGGTTTCTCTTTTTGGTTTGTCAGAATCGCCCACGAACGGAATCTTAGGCACGGCTCCACAACCCGTCAGTGCGAGCGCCGCCAATGATATGGCGAGGGTGGCGAAATTGTTCATCTTCTTTCCTCAGCGGCCTGAATACGTAGGCGCACTTCTTGATGATGCTCCGTAGTGAGCGGAATGAGAGGCAAACGAATACCGCCTGGCATGCGACCCATATCAGCGAGCGCCCACTTTACCGGGGTTGGACTCGACTCGACAAAGACAATCTCGTGTACCGGCTGAAGCTGCTGATCTAGTGCACCTGCCGCCTCTCGCTGCCCGTCGAGAAAAGCGGAACAAAACGCCGCCATCTTTCCAGGAAGCACGTTGGCTGTAACACTGATGGTGCCAACCGCTCCGAGATCCATCATCTCCAAGGTCTGCGCGTCTTCTCCTGATAATACAAAGAAGTCATTAGCATTTTTGGCCTTGGCTGCTTCGAGGATCCGCGTTACACGCGACGCATCCCCACAGGCTTCTTTGATTCCCACCACGCCATCCAAAGTCGCTAATCGACCAACGGTCTCGGGCAAAAGATCACAGCCTGTGCGGGGAGGAACGTTGTACAAGACGATAGGCACTGTGGTCGCCGCTGCTATGGCGGCAAAGTGCTGATACAGCCCCTCTTGTGTTGGGCGATTGTAATAGGGTGCCACCAGCAGACAGGCGTCGGCGCCGGCGGCTTGCGCTTCTTGGGTTTGATGGATTGCCTCGGCGGTTGAGTTGCTCCCTGTACCGGCGATAACCGGTACCCGCCCATTCACTTGGGCAATAGTTCGTTTTATCACCTCTAGGTGTTCTGTGGTGTCTAAGGTAGCCGACTCCCCTGTGGTGCCCATGGGTACAATACCGTGAGTGCCGCTTGCAACATGCCACTCGATCAGTTCATCCAGTGCTTGCCATGCCACCTCTCCACCGACGTGCATAGGCGTGACTAGAGCGACAATACTCCCTGACAACATATTCGCGACTCGCTCGTTAGGTGAAGATGAAATGGTACGCAGGGGTCTCTAGTCTGGCAATGTTTGTCTGGCTCATCTGCGCCTTTTGGACTACTGCGCCGTCACCGCCAGCGCTTTACCCAAGTGGTATTCGATATAGTGGCTGTGGGCGCGCGTCGCACCATTCAAAGCCATAAAATCAGCACTGCCAATCTTTGTCTCCATGGCCTGAGCAAGAGCCCGCAGCTGGCCAAATATCGCCGAACGTACGTTATGCCCATTAGCTTCGGAGCCCATGGCAGCGGTCAGCATCTGAACATACTCGACCTGTAAGTTTTGCCTATAACTGTTTACATTATTGGCTAGATCACTGGCGAATACCCCTTCGGTTAACGTATCCAGCATTTCATAAACACTGTACTGCCCACCGTAGGTTTGGGTATCGGTTAGTCGCTGTAGCGTGTTCGGGTGAAGCAGATGGGTAAGCACACTCTTTTGGCTACGCAGCAGCGCCGCATGCACTTTCGGATCCTCAGGCTTACCGTAAAAATCAAACCCGCGACGTTGAGGCTGCAACCGCGCAATCAAGTCGTCTAGATCCGCTAATACATCAGGTGCGAACAGGTAGGTATTGAGTACCGTCATCGCTCGACGCTGTTGGGCTGCGTCCACAGGGCGATAGGGCAACGTCTCGCTTTGGCCCGGTGGCTGGCGATTAATATGGATACCGCCAACATAGCGAGAGACCACGCCGCCCGAACGCCGATATTGGCTCATCAACGCCGCAAAGGCGTTCACGAGGCCTTGATAGGTTTCACCATCATATTGGGTAGGCAATCGCGCTTCGACAGTTTTTAAATGCGCCAGCCGCATCTGCGCATAGCCAATCGCATCACTGCTCAAATCATAAATGTTGATGTGTGGATCAATGCCGTTAGACGAGCGACGCATATCGTCTGCATCATTGCCATAAACCAATTCCGGCTCGGCTGATCTAGTCAGAATTTGCTGCAACTCTTCTGGCGTATATTTGCCGTAGCCATATTGCAGTGCCCATACATCATAGGGCCCCGGCCGTTTCTGATAAAACCAAGTCTGGGTTTTGCCGTCCGGGGCAACATTCACGGCTTCGTAGTCCATCACTGACCCCGACAACCCTCTTTGTTCAACCGCTTGAACATCGAACACATCAGTCTGCAGTTGACTAGCGCGCATGTTGTGCGACAGACCCAGTGTGTGGCCGATTTCGTGGAGAATGAGCATATACATGCTGTCTTCAACCAGTCGCTGCGACAGCTTGTCATCGGCACGCGACGCCATCAGCGCATTTTGCGCGAAGATAAAATCCGCCTGCATTTGCGCTGCCAGGGTACAGTGTCGTTCGGGTAGCTGGCCTTCGGCCAATTCATCAGGCTGCAGCAGATCTTGGATGCGCAGCCGGTTGGTAAAAAATGCAAACTCCAACATAATATCTGCGCCGACAATTTGCCCCGTGCGCGGATTTGAAAATGACGGCCCATAGCCGCCGAAGGGCGGCGTTGCAGAAGAAGTCCAACGCAACACGTTGTAACGAATATCGCCAGCGTCCCAATCAGCATCGTCGGGCTGTTGTTTTACGACAATGGCATCGCGAAAACCCGCCGCCTCAAAAGCATCATTCCAGCTCAACGCGGCTTGAGTGATTAACTCGCGAAACTCCAGAGGCGTCGTGTTTTCAAGCCACCAGGTTATCGGCTCAACTGGCTCAGAGACCGCTTGTTCGGGGTTTTTCTTAACCAAGTTCCAGCGATTAATCACATCCCGGTAGGGTGCCGGATCGCGACTGGTGAGGTCAGTGATGCGATCCGTAAAGAAGCCTATCCGATAATCATCGCGGCGCGGTTCGTAATCACTTGGAGGCACCTTAATGAAACTGTGTTGCACGCTAGCTGTAATTGACCGGGCATCGGTGACATCGTCGCCGCCAAATACCAAGGGAGCTGCGCGTTCGTAGACGAGGTCGGTGAACACTAAGGCATTATCGGGATAACTTTTCAGCTTTGTAATCTTTGAACGCTCGGCGCTGAGCTTGCCCAGTGTGAGAACTTTATCAGGCGCTGAACCGGGCCTCTTCGCCGGTTTGATTTGCACGAGGTTTTCGCTCAGCAATACGGAATCAAAATCCACTAAAACTGCACCGGCTGCGCCTTCTGCTACGGGGTCCTCTGCAACTATTGCCATGACCGCCAAAACTGCATCAGGCGCGTTTGCATCTGCTGCCCGGCTAAGAGGACTTTCGGGATCAAAGTAAAAGTTGGTATTGGGCTGCACGATCTCTACTCGGTCAAAGTGCCTAACCAATTTAATAATTTTATTGTCGCGGTACTGGCCTCGAAACAAACCGGCTTCGACAACTCCGTCGGTAACGGTTGCGGTGTAAATCAGTTCTTGCTCCAACAATAGCGCGGGTATGCGCAACCGCACTTTCCCGGTTGTACGATCTTGATAGAGATCGAAAAAACCCTCATGACGAGTGCTTTTTTCAACAGCGGAGTCGATAGAGGGCAGCCCCTCTTTAGCCTCCTCAGTTTCTTGTCCTTCATCAAGTTTCGCGGAGTCGCTGGCCGCCGATAGGCCGCCATCAGCAACCACGACCGGACTTACCGATATATCACTATTATTGGCATCGGAATCTTCAACTTGCACACCGGCAGGAGTGAGGTTTGTGCACCCAGGCATAAGCAAAAGAAATAGGGACAGACGCAGAGCATGTGCCACTCGTTGCATTATTCTCTCCGTATCAAAATTCATGCGGGCCACGCAATCAAGCGCCTGCGCCCGTGCCTAGTCAGCCTCAAGGCCTTCCCGCTCCAGCGATACGCGCGGCCACGCGACGTATATCGCTTTCACCAAGGTGGCGAGAGGAATCGCAAAAAAAACGCCCCAAAGGCCCCAAAGTCCACCAAAGGTTAGGATCGCTACAATAATCGTAATCGGATGAAGATCAACGGCTTCAGAAAATAACAGCGGTACCAGAATATTACCGTCCAGAAACTGAATGATCGCATAGGCAAGCATGACCCAGCCCAATTCTAACGACCAACCAAACTGCAGTACTGCAATGACGAAGACCGGCAAGGTAACGATTGCGGCTCCAACGAAAGGAATTAGTACCGATACGCCCACCAGCACACCCAGCAATGCAGCATAGTTGAGTCCAAAAAACAAAAATGTGATAAAAGTGACAGTGCCCACCACTAGGATCTCGACAACTTTGCCTCTGACATAGTTCCCTAATTGGGCATTCATCTCTTGGCTTACCGCATCGAGCAGAGGCCGGTCTTTCGGCAGCAAAGAGGCGGTATGCGCCATTAGCATTTCTCTGTCTTTGAGCAAAAAGAATACTGACATGGGGACTAACACCAGATAAATCAAAAGCCCAAAGAGCGAAAACACCTGCGAAAACGCACTCTCGAGCAGCAATGCGCTTACGTTCCCCAGCTCTCTGGCACTTTCATTGACCACATTCAAGATCTGCTCTTCGGTTATAAACTCCGGGAATCGCGCGGCTAAACCGGACAGGCCATCACGCAACATGCCCACCAAGGAAGGTACGCGAGCCAACAAATCCGTGGCCTGTTGCCAGAGCAAGGGTGCGACAAGCAAGGCGATGGCAAAAACACTACCAATCAACACAATCATGGCGACACATATAGCCAGCATGCGTGGCGCACCAATATTTTCTAGGCGATCCACCAGACTTTGCAGCAAATAGGCAATGATGAGACCGGTGAATACTGGCGCCAATGCGCCGGCAAGGTAGTAGAGCACCAAGAAAGTTGCCGCCAGTGCGACCACCAAAAAAATTGCGTCTGGGCGAGAGAAGTATCGATTCACCCAGTTGTTCAAAACATCGATGAAGTTCACGATTTCTTCCTGATGAGATAAGAAAAGATACCGTTTTGCTCCTCAGAGCCGAGCAGCTCGTGCCCACTTTGCTGGGCAAAGACCTCAAAATCGCGCTTTGAGCCAGGGTCTGTTGCCAACACATGCAGTAACTGGGCAGGTGCCATAGCATTCAGCGCTTTTTTGGCTTTCAACAATGGCATAGGGCACATTAAACCCTGCAAATCTAAATCTATATCGGCTTTGTGATTACTCTGACTCATCCCTCAAATGTAACACAGCACCCCATCAAGCTCTGAACTATTGCGCTTTTTGGCTAACGTAGTAGTGCAACTAATACTCTACAAACAATGCCGGTCCTCGAACTGCTGGGCATGCAAAGTGTGCAGGGTTTTACCATTCAATCCTGCACAGGTTGGAGTAATATCTCGGCATGGCTTCGTACAAAGCATTCACTACCATTAAGTTTCTTCAACGCCACCGCAGAGCTCACTTGTTACGAGCACTCGGTCTAACCGCGTTTTTTCTGCTGAGTACGACCCGTGTTTCGCTCGCCTCAGATCCCTATCGGCTGCCAAGCCTCGGAGACGGCTCATCCAGCATCGTATCGCCGCAGATGGAAGCTCGTATTGGATCTGTCTTTCTCAAACAGCTCAATGCAGCATTGCCCATTTCTGACGACGTGTTGATTCAGTACTACGTCGAACAACAGATCAGTTACCTCGCCCAATACTCTGAAATGCGCCAACCACTGCAAGCCATTGCCGTGGTTGACAACCCGCAGATCAACGCGTTCGCGGCACCTGGGGGCATTATTGGCATCAACCTCGGACTGCTGATTTACGCCCAAGATGTGGCCGAATATTCGTCGGTGATCGCCCACGAAATGGCTCACTTGAGCCAGCGACACTTTGCTCGCGGTATCCAGGAGCAACAAGCGAATTCAATTCCCAGCATGATAGGAATGTTGGCTGCGATTTTAGTCGGGGCTGCCGGTGGTAGCGACGCCGGTATCGCCGCCTTGTCCACCGCGCAGGCCATTAGCCAATCCAATCAACTTCGTTTCAGCCGCGAACGAGAGCAAGAAGCTGACCGAATCGGGTTAAGTACTCTGGTGCGAGCTAACATCGACCCGACCGCACAAGCGCGCATGTTCGAGCGTATGCAGCGAGCCTATCGGTTCACTCGAAGGCCGCCGGAATTCCTGCTCACTCACCCGCTTTCAGAGAGCCGCATTAGCGATGCTCGAAATCAGGCACGCAACATTGACGCAGCCAAACCAATGAACCCCGAGCGAGAACTGAATTATCAGATTGCGCGCACTCGGGCACTGCAGAGTTTCAGCACAAATCCTGTCTTTGACGTGACTCAATTCCGTAAAACCTACAGCGAACAACCTAAATCGTTATCAGCAGCCTACGCCCTTGCTCTTGCACTGAGTCGTAGCGGACAACAAGAGGAGGCCATCGCCCTAGGTGAGAGGCTGTATCGCCATGACACCGAAAGCGTACTTTACATAGGCGCTTACGCAGAGCTGTTGATCGAAGCCGGTCAAACCGACAAAGCCAGAGAATTGCTAGGCGAGGCGTTGAGTTTCTACCCAGACAGCTATCCTCTTTCGATGCTTGTTGCCATGGCCTACGTCAAAGAACAACGCTACGGTGATGCAGAACGACTCTACAAGAGACAATCCCAAAAGCGCCCTCAAGATCCGTTGGTTTGGTTTGAGCTCGCGGAAACGTCGGGTTTGGCGGGTAACGTCACCGAAGTGCACTTGGCGCGAGCGGAGTATTTTTACTTGAACGGAGCACCCCATCGCGCCATTCAGCACCTAGAGTACGCAAAAAACCTTGTCGCTGGTGGAAACCCTTTACTGCGAACAAAACTTACCCAGCGCATTCAAGACCTGCGAACTGAAATTCGCGCCAACCAAAGCTAACTGCCTCGTGCTACCGTGATTGGCTTGACGGTAGAGACGAGACTTTCGCCTTCTAGGTTTTGGAATCAACCCGACTGAAACGCCAACATGCGATCCAGCGGTAGCTTCGCACGCAAACCCAACGCCGCATCCACATGGATCTCACATTGATCGCTGTGCGCCTCATCACTGAGCAGGCGATCCAACGAATGCAGTTCGTTCATTGCCATCCACGGACAGTGGGCACAAGACCGACATGTTGCGCCATCGCCCGCCGTTGGCGCCTCAATAAATGTTTTGCCGGGGTTTTGCTGACGCAGCTTATGAAAGATGCCTCGATCTGTTGCGACAATGAATGTGTCATTGGACATAGCCGCAGCGGCGTCAACAATGGCCTTAGTCGACCCCACAACATCCGCACTGGCGATCACCGAGCTGGGGGACTCTGGGTGCACTAGCACGCCTGCATCGGGATACACCCTACGTAGATCATCTAACGCTTGGGATTTAAACTCCTCGTGAACCACACAAGCCCCACTCCATAGCAACATATCGGCCTGGGTCTGTTCTTGAATGTAGCGACCTAGATGCTTGTCCGGTGCCCAAAGAATTTTTTCGCCCAGTGAATCCAGATGCTCAACCACGTCGACAGCGATACTCGACGTAACGACCCAGTCTGCCCGCGCTTTCACTGCAGCCGATGTATTTGCATAAACCACCACCGTTCTGTCCGGATATTGGTCACAAAAATCGCTGAACTGGTCTATTTGGCAACCGATGTCGAGTGAACAGGTCGCTTCTAGCGACGGCATTAATACGCGTTTTTCTGGCGTTAATATTTTTGCTGTCTCACCCATAAATGCAACGCCCGCCACAATCAGCGTCTGCGCATCGCTGCGCTTGCCGAATCGCGCCATTTCCAGCGAGTCTGACACCACGCCACCAGACTCCTCGGCTAGCTCCTGAATACTGGGGTCAGTGTAGTAGTGGGCAATAATTGTTGCATTTTGTTCTTTTAAACGAACTTTGATTTGTTCTTTGATGCCACTCTGATCGCGATTTGCCGCTGTTGGAATGACTGACACGCGGTTGAGGTGTGCCTG
>CAJWZG010000009.1 GCA_913049565.1 uncultured Gammaproteobacteria bacterium | reverse complement strand
CAATATGCTCTCGAACCGTCTTAGGCCCAACCCAAGCCAGCGTCGTACCAGCCGCTAGTCGACCTGCCACCGCCAGCGCTTGGGGACCCAAGGCGGCTACCAACACCGGCACTGGCTGGGCTGGTGGTTGAAAAAAACGGCCCTCGGAGCGGTAAAGCTCGCCATCAAACGCCACTTCACCGGTTTCAAGTAGCGGTACTAGCACCTGCAAATACTCGCGTAGGTGGCGGATTGGTTTAACAAAATCGATGCCCAACTGGGCCATCATGGGTTCGTGAGAAAGGCCTATACCCAGTGTGAAGCGGCCAAGCATGGTGTTCGCCGCCGTTAGAGCTTGTCCTGCCAGCGCCATGGGATGACGCGGCATGGTAGGCACAATCGCCGTGCCCAGCTCGATATTCGGCACACTGGCTCCCACTAAGGCGAGGGTTGTAATGGCGTCGAAACCGCCCGTCGGGTGTTCGGCCAACCAGTAGTGGGCAAAACCATCTGCGGCGGCGCGCTCGGCGTCATCAATCACTGCCTGCACTGACGCCTTTTGAACTAAGCCTGTACCGTTAATTCCTAGCTGCATCTGCCCCTCCCGCGCCGTTAGCCCTTTGTTAGGCGAAGTCGATAACCATCCGGCCCCGTGTGCCACCAGCCGCTAGACGTTGATGGGCCTCGCCAGCACGCTCAGGCGGAACTGCCTCAGCGACCCGCAGTGTGAGTTTACCGGACTGAGCATGCTGGCGGAGTTTATCGAGAATGTCATAGCGTCCGTCGTACTTGGTTACCCAGGTTGCTGTGAATTGAATGTCGCGCTGCGGCTCGCCTTTAAAGCCGCGGATGGCTGTGAACGACCCGCCATCTCTAACCGCAGGTACGGCTTTTTCGTTCAACAGCGCGCCGTCGGCAAGGCCGTGCACACCGTCAGCAAAGTGTTCGCGTACACGCTCAGCAAAACCCTCGCCGCGCTCGATAACGATGTCTGCCCCCAGCGATTCGAGCAGAGCCTTATCGCTCGCTGCGGCATCAGCAATCACCACAAGATCCAACGCCTTGGCCAACTCAATGACATAGCCTCCGTAGGCACCGGGCCCTCCGGTTACCGCAATCACCTGACCCGCCTTGAGGCTTAGCAGGTCTAGGGAAAGCTGGGCAGTTAGTGCATTCATGGGCAGCGTGCAGGCCTCAATATGAGAGACGCCCACAGGCGCGGGCACTACGGCTTCTGCAGCTAAAACCAATTGCTCACGATAGCCACCATGACTGGCATTAGGCACCACCATGGCCATGACTGCGTCGCCAATTTTTACGCCTGTGCTGACCCCTTCACCAACCTGATCTACGATGCCCGCGGCGTCCATTCCAGGCACCCACGGCGGCGGAGACTGAAGTTGTACCTTAGCCCGGGTGCCATCGCGGGCCACAATATCGGTGGGATTTACTGCGGCTGCATAATTGCGGATACGGACTTGTCCCGGACCTGCTTGCACTTCATCGACTTCAACCACCTGCAGCACCTCAGGCCCACCGTGTGTCATTAAACCTACCGCTCGCATCGCTACTCCTCTCTGTAAAATGATCGTTCACAGGACGCACGACCACCAAAAATAGATAATTTTTTTACAATCCTCATGAACAACATACATTTTAATGACGGCTTCTGGTACTTTCTTACAAAACAATAACAAGGAGCGGAGCATGAGTTCAAAGGAGTCCTCGGGCGACATTTTTGAACACGAGACTACCGTGTTGGAATCATCACTGGCGTTGGTCAAGGCCGGCGAAGCCTCTCAAGACGACCACCAAAGTCTGACCAAGGAGTATCAAAAACTCCTCAAGACAACGCGGCGAATCATTAAGCTCAGCGACAAGAGCGAGCAACGCCTGAATGAGCTCTCACATGAGGCCCAGGAAACCAATCGGCAGCTAGAGGGTCTTTCCACTCAACTTTCGAAATACCTATCGCCACAGATATACCAGTCTATTTTTAGCGGCTCCAAGGCAGTGGCCCGGGTCAGCTCGCGTAAAAAACTTACCGTCTTTTTTTCCGATTTATGCTCGTTTACCAACATTGTTGAGGATCTCGAACCCGAGGACGTGGCGGAAATGCTGAACCTCTACTTGGGTACCATGACCGAAATCGCTCTTAAGTACGGGGCTACCGTAGATAAGTACATTGGCGATGCCGTGATGCTGTTCTTTGGCGACCCAGAGTCTAAGGGTGTGAAAGAAGACGCGGTGACCTGCGTCAATATGGCCATGGAAATGCAGCATACGCTGGCTGAAATGCGCGATAACTGGCACCACTATGGTATGCAGCAGCCTCTGGAGATGCGCATTGGTATCGCTACTGGCTTTTGCACTGTGGGTAACTTCGGCAGCGACCTGCGCCTTGAGTACACGGCTTTTGGAGCCACGGTAAATACGGCCTCGCGCCTCGAAACATCCGCAGATCCCGGCGACATTCTCATGTCGTTCGACACTTATTCCTTAGTCTGTGACCGCGTACCCTGTGAGGAGTTGGAGACCCTGCATAACCTAAAGGGTATGGGCCCGGTACGTACTTTTAGGCCGATCTCCGACGACATCGAAGCCGCTTCTCGACTTTCATTTGAGATAGGCAGCTCGGTGGTCAATACGGACATTGCCAATCTGAGTCCATCAGAACTCCAAGCCGCTAAAAGCGCGCTAGAAAAAGCGTCGGAGAAAGTTGAAGCACATCTGAAGGAAAAGTCAGCGCAGGAAACGCTACTTTAGTCGGCGCCCGTGCGGGGCGCCAAAGACGCTAGGATACATAGCCTCGGTAAACAAATACCGGGCCATTCTCGGTATCGGCGATTTCAAACTCGAACCGCTGCACCCGGCGAGCCATTTCAATGAATCCGAGACCCGCACCTTGAGAGCCCTCAGGAGGTCCACTGCGCAACCGGTCTTTGTACATTTTGCGCAGCTCCTTGGCATCTTTCATGCTCAACTCTAGGAGTGTGCTTTCCAGCGCCGTGCGCTTGGCGGAGTCAATCGCGTTAACAGCTTCAATAAGAAAACCATCGTCCTCTGTGAGGCTAATGGCAATGGTGCCGACACCCTCGCCTGTATCAGCACGCAGAGTGGCATAGCGAATGATGTTTTGTGCCTGCTCTACAAACACACCGAACACGCGCTTGGCCACGCCTTCATCGGTTTCAGACTCCGCAACCTGCTGCCGTACCGGGTTCGATATGGTCGTAAGCAAGTCTTCGGACAATGGGCCGGAGTAACAAAACAGGGTTTTACGCGCCTGCATAAATTTGTGTAGCTCGAGGGTCTCGTCATTAATCATTTGAAAGCTCCAATGAATTCTTACGTATCTGCGTGAAAGTAAATTGCAGTACCAATGTTATTCGCTGGCAGGCACTGCGACTTTCACTAGCTCGAATTGGCAGGTTTCCAAATCTTCGGCGAAGTCTTCGCCGGCCTCCAACATAGTGTCGTCGTCTTCGCGGTAGTTCCAGTTGACCTTCACTGCAACGCCGTTGGCAGCTTTTTCTTCAAAGAATTCAAAGAAATCGAACAAAAACTTCGCCGAAGAGCTGTTGAAGTAAAACAACTCCATATCCACCGTAAAACTGCCGCTATCCGGTACAGACTCACGCAGTGCGCTCATTACGGGGGCCGAAAATTCTTGAATATTTTCCGGGTAGCATTCGCCAACAATGTTGCAGGAGGCGCCAGTTATCTCGATGCGCGGTGTTCTTTGAGTCGCTGCTTGTTCCATGGTTATACCTCCTCTACGTCCCTAACTAAGACTTCTTGCTCATCACCATTTATCGAAAAGGCCAGCAGGGTAAGGTCGTCCCGATAGGGCGCGCCGCCACGATACAGGTCTACGTTTGTCATAATGTTGCTAACCAAGCCTTCTGGCGTTGTTTGGGTTGAATTTTGCAGTGTGCGCAGCACTCGTCGCCGACCAAAGGCGATGGGCCGATCTTCAGCGTTCATAACATCGGTAATGCCGTCCGTCAGCATGACAAAGGCACCTTCCGGATTGTCAATGACGTGGGGATTGAACTGATAGGCTCCACCCGAACGCGAGGAACCAACGGACTTTCTGTCACCTTTGATTTCTGAAGCCCCAGAGTCATTAACTCGGAACAAAGAGGACTTCGCTCCGGCAAATTCCAGACGCTGTTCTTTACGGTGATAAATGCAAACACCGCCATCGAAACCTTCGTCGATTTTCTCGTTGGCGCTGTCCTGCTGACTTAGCGTTTCCATGATCAGGCTATGGGCCTTGGTCAAGTAGTCTCCGGCATTCTGGGCTCGATGCTCGTCGATGGCCTGCTCAAGTACGGAACGCGCAATAATCGACAAGAACGCGCCGGGGACACCATGACCTGTGCAGTCAACTACTGCGATATAAACCCTATCTGGCAGGCTTTGGACAAAGTAAATATCGCCACCAACCAAGTCTCTGGGCCGCCAGTGCACCTTGAAAGAAATGTCGCCCGGGTACTGTTTTGGTAACAATGCGTTCTGCAGTCTTGCCGCATAACGAATAGAACTATCGATTTCATCACGCGTACGCACCAGTTCTTCGGTCCTTGCGTTGATTAGCGATGTCACCTGATCAGACATCCGGGAAAACGCCACGCCCATGAGCTCGATAGACGCTCTTTCTTTGGCAGCATCGTCGCCGGTTTCCACTTCCTGACGCATATGCTCAATGTCGCTGAGCATCAGGTCTTTCGCCCCACCATCCAGTTCGCCAGCGAGAATTTCCATTTTCTCGAACATAATATTGTCGCGTTCTATGCGCCGACGCGAACGTTCGACGCGCTGCTCTTCAGCATCTCGCAGTTTGTCCCGATAAGAATCGATAGCCCCGGATAAGCGACCTACCTCATCACCATCTGAAGCCAAAAGACGACTGCGTTCGGGCATTTCCAGCGATAGGTCGCCTTCGGCCATGCCGCGCAATATGTCGATAGCGACTTTGATCTGACCAAACGCTCCCCAAATAAGCGCAAGAATTACAGCGACTACCAGCACGATGGTGGCTGCAACGCTGGCGTAGGTACTCAGGGTAGTTTGCTGCTCTTGATTGATGCTGGCGCTTTGGTCCTTGAAGATCATCAAGCTGATTTCTTCTGCAGTGGCCTGATAGCTCAGCGGGATAGAAGTGATAGAAACGCCGAGCTCGTTTATTACTTCGCTGTAAGTGGCATCTGAGGATTCCACCGCAAGACGCTCGCCCTCTGCGACCAGCTTGCGCAGGTTAGCGACCCCATATTCTGTGGATTCCGAGCCCCCATCGTCGTAATAGTCATCCAGACTTATCGACTGGCCATTGGAGCGCACTGCCAAGCGAACCTCGAAGTCCTCGCTAAATAGCTCTAAGTTATCTACCAAGTTTTTGCCGACAACCACTAAGGCGACGGCTTCCTCATTCGCATCCATAACGCCGAAGGAAAGTGAGTCGTTGATCGACAGCGGCTTGTCACCCGTGGTGTCAGTGATGCGTACAATGTTGCGCGTTGGCCGCTGTATGGCACTGCGTAAGAAACTGTCGAAGTTCAGGAAAAAATCTGGCCGAGCAGACTTTCCGCAGGGATCCGCACCGTGAAGAAACAAGCCTGACAGGCAATAAATTTGCCGCCCCGTAATTGTGTAGGCCATGACGAAGCTGATCTCTTCGAGATCAACTGCGTCCATAAACAGCTGGTCGAAATAGCCCCGAGCAAGATCTGGACGGTCACTTTCTAGAGCAGCAACTAAGGGATTCTCTTCGCCGCTATCATCGAAAGCGTTAATGTACGGATCCCATAGCTCTGTAATTTCTGGCGCCCCAAGCTCCGGATCAAATTGCTCTACCGACCGTTCAAATTGGGAGTCCGACGCAGATAACCACGCTGCGCTGTAAGTCTGCGCGAGGGAGTCGGACATAAACTGTTTGGAAGCATCGGAAAGCGTTTGGGTAGAGAAAAGAAAAATCGACAGTAAGACCGCGAAGCCCGCGATCAACAAGGCAAGAAGTTTATTTCGTATAGACATTGTGTTTTTTTTCTTGTGTCAGTGAGTTGTCGTACTCTTTAAGTCTTCAGCGCTCCTAACCTTCTAGCCTGTAAGCGACAGTCATCTGCAGGTCCTTCACTTCCGTCGCGTCTCCGTCCACAACATATGGCTTGAATTTCAGCGTCTGCATGTAGCGCATTGCCGAACGGTCAAACATGCGCCGCGGCTTGGATTCCACAATAACCGCGCCAACTGCATTGCCCTCTATATCTACAGAAAACCGCACCACCACGGAGCCGCTCACACCGTAGGACTTGGCTCTGCGAGGAAATACCGGCGAGCCCTTGGTTAGCAGTTCCACTTCTACATCGCCAATCCCGGCGATTTGGCCAATGTAGTTTTCAGCAGCAGACACTAAGAAGGTGCTTGCGCTCAGAAGGACAAAGGAGGCAGCGGCTAACGCTCTCGATATCATTTTTTCTCTCATGGACTCGCTCTGGGAATTGTTATTCTTTGCACTCGTGCTGTTAACCCGACTCACTCACAAATGCGCGCGCTTCGAGAGACGTAGATGTTAACTATTAGTTGTCATTCGCGTAAACAAAAAAAAGAAAAACAGTTACGCAGAGCAGGCACTCTTTATTGCCAGCTTTTGGCCAGCGGGACAGCAAGGTTTTGCCTTAGAGGCTGCTTTAAGCGCCGGAATTAGCCTTATTCGACGGCCTGAGCGCCCTGCTGCGCAGCGCATGAGCAAACCAGCACCGCGCCAAGAAGCACGATAAGCCAGACCAAGAACAGCCAGAGTAAAAAGGCCGGTAGCGCTGCCAGCGCGCCGTAAATCGCGTCATAAACCAAGTATTGCGACACCCATGCGAAGAGCGCGAAAGCGAGCTTAAACACCGCTGCCGCAGCGATCCCGCC
Source organism: uncultured Gammaproteobacteria bacterium (assembly GCA_913049565.1). The sequence continues at coordinate 20,681 of CAJWZG010000009.1, read as the reverse complement.
AATCGCGGCATGACGCACGGATACTTGGGCATTGGGGACAAACTTAAAAAGCGCGCCCAGAATCAGGAACAAACACAGCGTCGGCAGGTGCTGCAGCACCAAGGGAGCCACGCCTATGACGTCTACCTCGGCCAACAAAGGCAGAGACAGTACATAGGTCGTTACCCAAAGCGCTGTTAGCACCAAGGCGGGGCCAAAGATCAGCAACCCTGCATAGGCCAACAAGCGCGGCAGTCGCCAAGCTGGCATGGATACCTGCCAGATTGCGTTAAATTGGCGTTCGATACTGAGCAGCAGCATCAGCGTAGTTATGGCAAGGCCAAGCAACCCCAATGACGTGAGGCTCTCGGCTCGGCTGGCGAATTGATTTAACTTTTCCTGCGTTAGCATGGAACTGCTGGGCACGAAATTGCGAAAAACAAAGCTCTCAACCTGCTCCGCCAAGGCCGCATATTCGGGTAAAAAAGCCAAGCCTAAATAGACCATGGTCATAACCGGCACGAGGGCCAGCAGCGAGGTAAAGGTCAGCGAGCCGGCAATCGTTAGGCAATCGTGCTCGATAAAGCGGCGGGCAATCCAGCCCATTTGCGACAACAATTGGCCGCGCACTTGGGACCAAGAAAGATGCAAGCGAGTGCTCATAGCTGTCTTGCCGCCGCTGCTTTCATGCCTAGGGCTCCGTACCTAGGGTTAACGGCAGGCTTTGGTCCGCCACCCATTCCGACATAGAACCGTCGTAAACTCCGACGTTTTGCTGCCCCATAAGCGCGCAAGCGAAGCCGTCCAGGGTTGCGGCAATATCGCCACCGCAGTAAATCAAAGCCCGTGGGGCACGAAGCAAACCTTGGGCGTCTAGGACTTCTGTTAGTTCTGCCGCAGGCAGAAAGAATTCGTCGCGCAAAATATGCGCAAAGTAGAGTGAGCGGCTACCCGGAATATGACCTCTGCGTCCGTAATGGAAGTCACCAGTGCCTTCGTATTGGGCGGGTGACAGGGCATTGACCGTGCAGACAGACTCCTGCATGGCTGCGATCATCTCCTGGGTGCCTACGAAAAAGTCGGAGTTGGCCGTTGGAACAAAGGTTGTTGCGGGGTAGCTTTCCACACCGCTGCTGGTGGGTAATCCGGCGGCTGTCCATGCACCTAGGTTGCCGTTGAGTACCTTGATATTTGTGTGCCCAGCATAGCGCAGCAGCCACCATGCTCTGGTCGCCCACATCAGGTGACTCGATGCGTACAGGACGACACAGTGCTCGTTATTAATGCCATCTTTACCGATTGCAGCGGCCAGCGCCTCGACACTGGGCAACGTATTATTGAAGCCAGACTCGGCATCGGACCAGTCGGTGGATAGGTCAATAAATCCTGCGCCGGGAATGTGTTCTTGCTGGTACCGTTCTCTACCCGGTTCCGAGGTATAGCCTTGCTCGCTGGCGTGTAGCAGCACGGAGGTATCAAATACCCGAATATCAGTATCATTCAGCCGCTGTGCCAGTTCATCCACACTGATGAGAAATTCAGGATGTACATAGGACACGGTTACCCTCCTTCGAGCCATGCTCTGTCTGTTGTAATTCTTGCTTGGGTGAGAAAGCCTTCGCAAATACCATAATCGCTTCCTTTGCACCTTGAAAAGCACTTCTTAGCGGAGGATTCGTGCTCTACTCTTGTTTTGCGAAACGCCCGCGACTATGACATTTTTTTCGGCAAGGAGGGCAACATGGAGCAGGAAGTTGAACTAGGCAAACCACCTACTGGACCGCTACAGGGCGTTCGCGTCGCAGACTTCTCGGCGGTATTTTCTGGGCCTATTGCTGGCGCAATACTGGCTGACCAAGGTGCGCAGGTAATAAAGGTTGAAGGTTTTAGCGGTGACCTCATGCGCAAAGGCTTTCCACAAAGCAACGGAATGGCCAGCGCTTTCACTAGCATGAATCGAAATAAGCGCGCCCTATGTGTTGATCTGCAAACTCCCGACGGCTTAGAAGTCGCGCGCAAGCTGATTGCCTCCGCCGACGTGGTTTTAGAAAATTTTCGCCCCGGCGTAATGGACCGACTTGGCCTAGGTTATGACTCGTTTCGACAACAACAACCAAAATTAGTTTATGCCTCAATTAACGGTGTTGGTGCAGTAGGCCCTTACGCCAATCGGCGCGTCTACGATGCTGTCATTCAGGCTATATCGGGCTTCACCGCCCTGCGCGTAGATGGCACCCCTGAGATGGTCAACAGCCTTGTTTGTGACAAGGTGACTTCCCTCACAGCAGCCGAGGCCATTGTTGCCGCACTGTTTCACGCTGAGCGAACTGGCAAAGGCCAGCGGGTGGATATTTCCATGCTCGACGCAGCGTTATCTTTTCTTTGGCCCGACACGATGAATAATTTTACGTTTATGGCCGACGACGTTGAACTCGTTGCACCTCTCGACCATTCGGTATTTTTGCACGCCACCAAGGACGGCTGGATAGCCAGCATGCCGGTTCAGGAGGCTGAATTTTTTGGCGTCTTTCGCGCGCTAGAGTTACCTGAGTTACTAGACGACCCACGTTTCCAAACAACTGCGGCTCGGTTGCAATACCGTACTCAGTTGCGCGCTCTGATGGATGCTGCCTATCCCAAGTTCACCACTGACGAACTGTGCGAGCGTTTTGAATTGGAGGATGTACCTTATTCCCGCATCAATAGTCGCGCCGAGGTAATCGAAGATCCACAGGTAGGTGCCATGGGTGCACTTCTGACTTATGAGCATCCTAAAGCAGGCCAGGTCCGCACTCCCCGACCGGCGGCCCAATTTTCGCAAACGCCAAGTAATGTTTACGCCCATACCCCGATGCTTGGCGAACACTCCGAGGAAATTTTACGCGAGTTGGCATACACCCAAGAACAAATTGAAAGCCTAAAAGACCAGCAGATTGTGCTGGGTTAATGATACCGGCGACTTGTCTCTGGGGGGCTCGGAACCTGCAGCGGCACCAGGCGGGCCAAAGACCTGTGAGAGTCGACAAAACGAGGGATTGCGAGACTGATAAAACTTGTTTGGATTGTGTCTACCCGATTAAAATTCGTGGCCACTAACATTTTTCGAAAGACGGAGTGGCAATGGATAGGAAATTAAACGCACAGCTAAACCTAAACTTACTCAGACGGTTATACCCAAGGTTAACCTTACAGTTTATGAGGGCCTGTATCGCCCTAGGACTTGTTTTCCTGATGACTCAGGCCGCCACAGCAGCCCAAAATTTCTCTGCTGATCTACCCACGTTTGCCTGCGAGATCAAGCCGCTAACCCGCAGCGGTTTAAAAATAGCCAAGGCAAATCGCGAGCGTTTTGCCAAGTTGTGCCTCGCCTGCATTGAGGACGAATGCGCTATGCGGATCTGGCCAGCAGGCTATGAGGAGCGTGAGACCCTATGTCGTAACACATACTGTTTGCCTAAGAAGGTTAGACGGATGGCCTTCAGCGAGGGTTACAACATGAACTACCGCTACAGATATAAAGTATCCGCTGATGGCGTGACTACCGTAATAGACGGTGAATATTTGGAAGGCGAACCGAAGGGCGTTACCGGCAATAAGACCAAAATTGAGCATCGTGAGATGCTCAACAAGCTCGTGTCGCGGGTAGAGTACGAACCCATCGTCATTAAGGGCCGCGCCAAGGCGCTGACTAACTTAGAGACGTTTTGGAAGATTGGGGTGGATTACGAGAAGTAGTCGGCACCCCAAACGCAATTGGCCCGGCCCTTAGCGCCGGTTCAATCGCGAGCTAGACGATCCGCGATTGACCTTCGCCCCAGTATTGATCGCGCAGTACCCGCTTATACAGTTTGCCCGTAGGTAACCTCGGCATGGCGTCAATGTAGTCAATTGATCGCGGTATTTTCTGCCGCGACAAGTGATCCCCTAGGTATGCCAGAAGCTCGCCGGTAAGCGCGTCATCCTCGGCAACGCCCGCTACCGTCTGAATCACTGCCTTTACCTCTTCACCTAAATCCGTATTTGGTACGCCGAAAACTGCCGCGTCTTCAACCTTGGGGTGAGTGATCAGCAGGTCTTCGCATTCTTGCGGGTAAATGTTCACCCCTCCGGAAATAATCATGAACGTCTTCCGGTCAGTAAGATAAAGAAAGCCGTCGTCGTCGACGTAACCTACATCGCCTACCGTCGTCATTTCCCCGTCCGCCGAAGTTGATTCGGCGGTCTTTTCAGGGTCATTGTGATATTCGAATTCCGTCGCGGTTTTGAACCATAGGGTCCCCGGTTCGCCCTGCGGTACCGGCTGCATGTCATCGTCTAGTACCGCAAGTTCGCCAAGTACAATTTTGCCAACCGTGCCCGGATGGGCTAGCCATTGCTCGGTATCACAGGCTGCAAAACCTAGACCCTCAGTAGCGCCGTAATACTCGTGGATGATCGGGCCCCACCAATCGATCATCTGCTCCTTCACCAATTGCGGACAGGGAGCCGCTGCGTGCACGGCAATTTCCAAGGACGACAAATCGTGCGCCCGGCGCTGTTCCTCTGGCAGTTTCAGCATGCGGCTGAACATGGTGGGTACGAGTTGAGAATGACTGATCTGATAACGCTCAATAAGAGCCAAGTACTCCAGCGGGTCGAAGCGTTCCATAATAACCACCGTGCCGCCGTAACGGATGGTGAGGTTTACTGCTGCCTGAGGTGCCGAGTGATAAAGCGGTGCCGGCGACAAATAAATCATATCTTCACGATAGCGCCAGAGAACGCCAAGGAAGTCGAAAATCGGTAGCTGTTCTGCAGGCGGCTGGGGCGGTAAAGGCCGAATAATGCCCTTGGGTCGGCCAGTTGTACCCGAGGAGTAGAGCATCGAAGTACCCAAGGTTTCATCAGCGATGGGTTGTGTTGAAAAACCCTCGCAAGCTGAGGCGTAGTCCTCAAACCGCGACGGCAACTGCGCATCGACTCCACCCACCACCAGTACCTTTTTAATGTTCGCGCATTGGGCCACTGCTTCTTGCGCAACCTCCAACTTAGCCAAGCTGGTAATCAGAATTTGCGACTCGGAGTTAGTCAGGATGTAGGCAAGTTCGTCTGCGGTGAGATAGGAGTTAACGCAGGTGTAGTAAAGCCCAGAGCGCTCGCCTGCTGCGCAAGCCTCCAGATAGCGATTATTGTTTTCCATCATGATGGAGTAGTGATCTTGATGCTGAAGCCCAGCAGCGCGTAGCAAGTGCGCTAGCCGATTGGCTCTTGCTTCATACTCTGCATAGGTTACTTTTTCGCCAGTGCTCGCCATGACAAAGGCTGGGCGCTGGGGATGCATGGATGCATATTTTTGTGGATACATGTGAAACCTCCCAAGATTGGCTGCTGCCGCAATGGTTCCATAGAACCTAGGTCAGCAACAGTCTGTCTTTGGCGAGCTAGGCGCAGAAGTCGAGCCTCATTTCCTAAGCTTTTGGCAAACATTTAATTACTGGGGCGAAGATTAAGGTAATATGCAGCGCCGCCGGACCTGACGTTTGGCTCAACGCAATCAGGAATCTATGACCGGCACCTCGACGAACAACGCTTCTTTTCGGTCACTCAACTTAGCACCAGAGCTCTGCGATACACTCGAGCGCTTGGGCTACGAAGCCCCGTCCCCGGTGCAGGCTCAAGCCATTCCGCACCTGCTTGACGGCCACGACATACTTGGCCACGCGCCCACAGGCACTGGCAAGACTGCGGCCTTCGCGCTGCCACTACTGTCGCGCATCGACGTCAAGCAAAAGCATGTACAGATCTTGGTGCTCGCACCTACCCGAGAACTCGCCATTCAAGTTGCGGAAGCCTTCAAAACCTACGCCAGTAGCATTAAGGGCTTCCACGTACTGCCGATTTACGGCGGCCAAGATTACGGCGGTCAAATTCGCGGCCTAAAACGTGGTGCGCATGTGGTGGTCGGTACACCCGGGCGCATTATCGATCATATCGGCAAGGGCACTCTGCAGTTGGGCAACACCAAGGCCGTGGTGCTGGATGAAGCCGATGAGATGCTGCGCATGGGCTTTATCGACGACGTGGAGTCGATTTTGCAGCAGACCCCGGAAAGCCGCCAAACCGCGTTGTTTTCGGCAACTATGCCCAAGGAAGTTGAAAAAATTGCGCGGCGACACCTACAGGAGCCCAAACAGGTTTCCATTAAGGCCAAGACAGCGACAGCCGAGACCATTCGCCAGCGCTTTTGGCTGGTTGGCGGCATGCACAAGCTAGACGCTTTGACGCGAATTCTAGAAGTAGAACCCTTTGACGGCGTGCTGATTTTCGTTCGCACCAAAATCGCAACCACAGAGCTTGCCGATAAACTTGAAGCCAGAGGACATGCGGCGGCCGCCATGAATGGTGACATGGCGCAGAAACAGCGCGAGCAAATGGTTAACAAACTCAAGGCCGGAGGCCTGGATATTCTAGTGGCAACGGACGTGGCCGCGCGGGGTCTCGATGTGGATCGAGTCAGCCATGTCATCAACTACGACATTCCATACGATACCGAGGCATATATCCATCGCATTGGTCGTACCGGACGCGCAGGCCGTGAGGGTGACGCGATCTTGTTTGTTGCCCCACGCGAGCGCCGCATGCTGGGAGCCATTGAACGAGCGACACGCAAGAAAATTGAACCGCTCACCCTACCGACTACGGAGACCATCAACAACAAACGCATCGCAGATTTCAAACAACGAATCACCGACACGGTCAATCAAGATGATTTGGCCTTCATGCGAGGTATTTTAGAGCAATATCAACAGGAATCTGGATTGCCCCCTTTGGATATTGCCGCCGCGCTTGCGACGCTTTCCCTGGGCGAGCGTTCGCTACTGATTAAACCGGAGACCAAGGCGCGCAAAGAGCGTAACGCCGAAGCGGGCAAAGGCGCGAGGGAAGGTAAGTTCGGCCGGCCTAAATCCGACTTTGACGAACGCGGCCTGCAGCGACGCGAAAGCCGAGCACGTCGAGACTCTGCTGAGCGGCCTGCAACGGACATGGAACTGTTTCGCATCGAAGTCGGACACGATCACGAGGTTGAACCGAGAAATATTGTTGGCGCCATTGCCAACGAAGCTGGCTTAGATGCCCAAAACATCGGGCGGATCGACATACGCGATGATCACTCCTTGGTGGAACTGCCACTCGGCATGCCCAAGCCTATTTTCGCCGACCTGAAAAAGGCGTGGGTGTGCGGCCAAAAACTCAACATATCTCGGGTTGATAACGCTGCCTCAGCGCCGGCAGCTGGGCGCAAACGCAAAAGCACTGGGAACAGCAAAGGCCATAAACAAGGCACAGAGCAGCTGAAGAAGAGCCCCAAGCGCAAAAGCAATCAGTCGCAATCCTCTGCACCAAGAGCGACACCAAAGAAGCGAAAAAAACCCAAGGCATAGGTTGCAATGCAACCCTAAAAAAAAGCGCCTGCCCGGAAAAAGTTGTTTAAATTACGTGAACAATAAATTGACGTCATAACACCTAGCTTTCACTAGCCTCGGCGCATCGTAACAATGCCTTGGAGGTGTTGCTTCGGTGCTATCCCCTCTCCCCCTCTGCGCTACTTCACCTCCAAGGCGTTTTACTTCTTCCCTATCGAGCTGGCAGCAGATCACTACACACGTCGTTCTGGCAGCCCTAGTCAACCAAAATGCTGATCTTTTCGGCGCTTCTTCATTGCCCAGCCTAAGAGTTTGGCAAACACGAACATATAGACAAGGAAACCAAGCCAGAAGCCGTATGGATTGCGGCTTGGCGGCAAGATATAGCTGACCAGCAAAAACCCCCCTACAAAGGCAACGACCGTACCGAAAAAGATGACAAGATCCTTAAAGAGACCTTTGAATGTTGGTTCGCTCATACGCTAACTCGTTTGATCTGATGCCCTTGGCCAATCATTTCCTGTCGCGCTCGAAAATGGCATCCTCGCAAAGACGGCACACAGATTAAAGGAAAGACAATGCATATTTGGGTTGACGCCGACGCCTGCCCTAAGGCCATTAAACAAGTTTTGTTCAAGGCAGCAGAGCGTTTAGCCGTGCCATTGACACTGGTCGCCAATCAGTACATTCCAACGCCTCCTTCGCGGGTAATCAAGTCTGTGCAGGTAGCACAAGGGTTCGACGTAGCGGACGATGCCATTGTCGAGCGTGTGGCCGACGGTGATTTGGTGATCACGGCAGACATTCCCTTAGCCGCAGACGTTGTGGCCAAGGGCGGTACGGCCTTAAATCCGCGTGGCACCCATTACACATCTGAAAACATTAAGGATTATGTACAGCGCCGCAATCGAGCAGAAGAAATGCGCGCAGCGGGCGTTATCGGCTCCGGCCCTGCGGCCTTAGACAAGAAAGACGTACAAGCCTTTGCCAACGCTTTAGACAGGATTCTGGCCCGCTCGGTCAAGCGTTAGCCGCCCAACGCCAAAGGCTGTCTTAGGCTCAAAAAATCGCCAAGCAAGAGCAAATTTAGCAATAGGCATGCTGACGCCTAGACTGTGCGCATGGCGTACAGCACCTTGCCACTGCAGCAGAGAACGCCTTCGTCATTAACAACATCAATGGTAATAGTGCTCAGCTGCCTGCCTCGCTTAATGACGGTAGCGCGGGCGTCTAGCCATTCACCACGGGCTTGGCGCAGGTAGGTGATGGACAGATCTGCGGTGCCTGCGGGTACACTATTTGGCATCGCCTTACTAAAGACCGCACCAACTGCCGCCATGTCCACCATGGTAGCCAACACGCCGCCATTGACGCTGCCGCCAATACCGGACGGTGTGGTAGGCGCAACGGTCAGACGCAGCGCAGCGTAGTCGTCGCGAATTTCTGCAACCGACAAGCCAATAAAACGGTGAAATGGGTTTTCATCAAATCGCTCAAAAAATGCGGCTCTATCGCCAACGGGCATAATATCTTCTTTCACACTTTTCCTTATTCCGAAAACATGCAGTGTTGGAGCAGAACTCGGTCTTACTTTGTCGTCATTTCCTGTTGAGCGGTAGTATTTGCGGCAGGACACCGCTAGACTCTCGCTCCCTTAGGCTGGGTGGCAGAGTGGTTATGCAGCGGACTGCAACTCCGTTAACGCCGGTTCGATTCCGACCTCAGCCTCCATTTTAAACTTCTGCTTACAGGCCCGACGCCTTATCGCCACGCCCTCTTACCCTCACGATGTCGTTAGCGAAGCCCGCGGCTCAGGGCAGACCATGCGGCGCCCAAATATTGCCACATACTCCAAAGCGTCATTACCGCTGCGAGGTAAAGGAGCACATAAGCCACCTGAAGGTAGACGGATTCAACACCTACCGGCTGGGCCAGCAACAGCGTTATCGCGATCATCTGCGCGGTTGTTTTGATTTTTCCAAGGTAACTGACCGCAACTGCGACAGAATCGTCCATATCCGCCATCCATTCGCGCAGCGCACTGATTACGATTTCACGACCAACAATGACCAAGCCCGGTAAGGTAAGCCACATGTTGCTGTGATAGGCCACTAGCACGATCAGCGCGGACACCACAATCAGCTTGTCGGCCACTGGGTCTAAGAAGGCCCCAAAGGGTGTGGTTTGATTGAGTCGCCTGGCAAGGTAGCCGTCCAACCAGTCGGTCAGTGCCGCCAGCGCAAACAACACACTGGCGGCGAAAATGCTCCAGCCTTGCTGCACCATATAAAGACCGATAAATACCGGAATCAGGAGAATGCGGGTGACCGTTATAACGTTCGGTAGATTCAACAGGGTGTATCCAGTAGTGAGAACTTAAATGCCAAAAAAGTTAAAAACATCGAGCGTCGCCAGCTATTCGTGAAGCGTATCGTAGATTTGCTGTGCAATGGTGCCACTAATTCCCGGCACTTTCGCCAATTCTTCTGCACTGGCACCACGAATACCCGCCGGACTACCAAAATGCATTAACAGTTGGCGTCGCCGCTTTGGCCCGACGCCTTGAATTTCTTCTAATTCGCTCTGATTGCGCTTTTTACTGCGCCGGGCTCTGTGCCCGGTAATGGCGAACCGGTGGGCCTCGTCGCGAATATGTTGCAGCAAGTGACCTGCCTCAGAACGCCCGTCGATGATGATTTCCGATTCACCCAAGAAATAGCGCTCCTCACCGGATATGCGCTCGACGCCCTTAGCGATACCTAAGGTTTTCACGGAGTCAATCTGCAGGTCGCGCAACACAGATAGCGCGCGCCGCACCTGGCCAAGGCCACCGTCTATCACCAATATGTCGGGCATCGCTGCTTCGCCCTTTATCAGCCGCGTATAGCGCCGACGTAGCGCCTGTTCCATAGCCGCGTAATCGTCACCGGCCTGAATACCATCAATATTGAATCGCCGATATTCGGCGTTCAGCGGCCCACTAGTATCGAAAACAACGCAGGACGCCACTGTCGCCTCACCCATGGTGTGGCTTATGTCAAAACACTCTAACCGTTGCGGCATCTCATCAAGGCCTACTGCGTCCTGAAGATTTTGAAAGCGGGCCAACATGTGGCTTTTATCGGCAAGGAAGCTGCGCAGATTCAGCTTGGCGTTATCTTTTGCCAAGGACAGCCAGCGCGCACGCTGGCCGCGCACATCCTGACTGAGTTGCACGCCTCTTTCAGCCTTGTCGTTGAGCGCCTGTAACAGCGCTGAGTGATCCGCCGACAAGTGACTGACCACAATAGATTTAGGAATCTCTCGCTGCACCGAGGCAAAATAATATTGCGCTAAAAAGGCCTGTAAGAACTCACCCGCACTCAACGATAGGTCATTTTTGTTGTAGTAGGCACGCTGCCCGAGCACTCGGCCAGCGCGCACAAAAATGCCCTGAACACAGTTTTGGCCGCCCTCTTCGGCAAAACCGAACACGTCGACATCGCCTGCGGCACCGTGCACATACTGACGTTCTTGTAGCTTGCGCAACTGCAAAATTTGATCGCGGTATTTGGCCGCTTTTTCGTAGTCAAGGGCAGTAGCCGCTGCGTCCATCTTGACCTTGAACTGTTCCAGCACGTCGATGCTTTTGCCCTGTAAAAACAAAATCGCTAGATCAACATCCTCAGCATAATCCTCAGCTGAAACCAGCCCCACACAGGGCGCGCTGCAGCGACGAATTTGATGCTGCAAACAGGGCCGGGATCGGTTCTTAAAGTAACTTTCGTCGCATTGCCTGATGAGAAATAGCTTTTGCAGCACATTTAAGCTGTCTCTTACCGCAGCCGCCGATGGAAACGGTCCAAAGTACTTGCCCGCACCCTTCTTCAGACCACGGTGAAAGGAAAGCCGCGGAAAAGTATTTTGGGTCGATATATGAACAAAGGGATAGGACTTATCATCTCTGAGCAAAATGTTGTAGGGAGGCCGGTCGTTCTTGATAAGGTTTTGTTCAAGCAGCAACGCCTCGGTTTCACTTTTTGTAACCGTAGTTTCAATGTGATGAATCTTAGCGACCATCGCCATGGTCTTGGTGGCCAATCCAGATGCTCGAAAATAGCTTGAAACACGGTTTTTCAGATTCCGTGCTTTGCCAACATAAAGCACCTTTCCCTGTGCGTCGAACATGCGATACACACCGGGCTTGCGGGTGAGATTTTTTAGGAAATGCTCGGCATCGAAAACTCTATCAACCATCTCCGGACTATAGCGACGGCAAAGACTTGGGGCCAGAAAAGCTCCAATATTTACCTAGCCATTTAGTAGCTCGCAAACGCTCTGAAACACCTTATCGAACATCGTAGGCGTAAGCCGCCCGGTGTTCACATTTAACCGACTAGGATGAAAGCTGCTAAGCAGATGGTAGTTAGGCGCAAGTCTTAATTGTTGCCCATGCACAAACCGCGTTGACGACGTATCAGTTAACCGCCTTACTGAATCGAAGGCATCCTTGCCCAGACACAAAATGACTCGCGTTTTCGAGCGTCGAGATGGCTTGAAATCCGCCAACTCTTGGCGGAGAAAACCCTCACAGTTCCTGCGCTCTACGCCTAGTGGGCGATTGTTCGGCGGCAAACACTTCACAATGTTTGTAATGCGAGCGCCCTGCAGCCGTGCAACTTCTGACTGCCTATTATCTGCAAAACCGTACCGATGAAGACAGGCGAACAAAAATTCGCCGCTAGCATCGCCGACAAAACCCTTGCCGGTACGCGCAGCTCCCTGCAGACCCGGAGCGAGACCCACCACCAGTAGACGAGCGGCCTTACTTCCCCATGGAGCGACGGGGGCGCAGTGGAAACCCGGATGTTTGATTACTTGCTCTCGCTGAAAATCAGCCAGACGAGGGCACTGCCTACAACTCGATAAGGTGTGTGGCGGGCTTTGCTCTTGGACGTCCATAATGCAGCTTGCGCCTTTTTTACCCTCCCCCCACACACCGCCCCCTTGGGCTATAGGTTTAGCTCCTCAAGGATGTATTCAGTCCTCATCTTCATCCTTGTCATCGTCCGTGGGATCGGCAACGTCTATTCTCACCCTGCCACCCAGGGGGCCGTCACGGCTCGGTAGCACAGTAATTTCTTCGGCCTGACATGTTGTTTTTACCGCCAACTCAATTACTTTGTAGCGCATCGCGAGGATGGTTAGTTCAACGTCGTTTTTGACATCTAGCTTTTCAAACAAGCGATATCGGTAGCTGTTAACCGTCTTGGCAGACAGGTGCAAAAGCTCCGCGATCTGTGTGGGGGTTTTACAACCCAAAACCATCAGCATGACCTGAATTTCTCGGACCGAGAGCTCTTGGAATGGATTAGAGGCCAAATCGCCGTAAGCATAACGAGCTAAATCTTGGGCAATATTTTCAGCAATGTAGCGTCGCCCAACACGGACTCTGTTGAGCGCAATTTCCAGCTCATCAACCACTATATCCTTACCCAAGTAGCCGTCGATTCCGGCCCGCATTGCCTGCAACGGCATAGGCTGTTGGGTCCAATGCGTTAACGCCAAGACTCTCGTCCTGACATGCTGACTGCGAATGCGATGTACGACTTCGAGGCCGGAAACCCTCGGAAGCGCCATCTCAAGCAGCAAAATGTCCGGGGTGTGCGCAACAGTAAAGTCGATTGCAGCTTCAGCCGTTGCCACTTCCCCAACGACCGTGAAGCCTTTGATCGACTCCAATACTTTCACCAACCCAGCTCGAAACAAGTTGTGGTGGTCCGCCAATAAAATACTAGTCATTTGATTATCCTTAAGTTTAAAGGACAATCGAACATAATCAGCGTATTCGTCTTAATCAAACGGTTTGTATTATTTTCAGCAAATGCTTACAAATTTTTGCGAAGCATGTCCCACTTTTTCGAAACAATGCTCACTACTGCCGTGCCACAAGTGCGCATTGGTGATCAGATCACTAAGAAAATGCCTGCAAACCGGTCTGAGCACGTCCGAGAATAAGAGCATGGATATCGTGTGTTCCCTCATAGGTGTTCACGGTCTCTAAATTCATTACATGGCGCATTACCGGATATTCGTCCGAGATACCATTGCCACCGTGCATATCGCGAGCAACTCGGGCGACATCTAGTGCTTTGCCGCAATTGTTGCGTTTCATAAGCGAAATGTTTTCGATGGGCAGATTGCCGTCATCCAGCATACGCCCCATGCGCAGGCAACCCTGCAATCCCAGCGCAATCTCTGTTTGCATATCTGCCAACTTTTTCTGTACCAATTGATTCGCCGCGAGCGGTCGGCCAAATTGGGAGCGCTCTAGAGTGTAAGTGCGTGCAGCATGCCAACAGGCTTCAGCAGCACCCATGGCACCCCATGCGATGCCGTAACGAGCCCGATTCAGACAGCCAAACGGACCTGCAAGGCCTTTCACATTAGGCAGCAAGTTTTCTTCGGGTACAAAAACATCCTCCAACACAATCTGCCCAGTTACCGAGGCGCGCAGGCTCAATTTGCCTTCGATTTTTGGTGTGCTGAATCCGGCAAATGCGCGCTCGACGACAAAGCCGCGTATTTCTCCATCGAGCTTGGCCCAAACTACCGCAAGGTCTGCGATGGGTGAATTGGTAATCCACATCTTTGCGCCATTCATGATGAAACCACCGTCGACACGCTTGGCGTTAGTCACCATGCTGCTGGGGTCAGAGCCATGGTCGGGTTCGGTTAAACCAAAGCAACCTACCCATTTGCCGGTCGCCAGCTTCGGTAGGTATTTTTCGCGCTGCGCCTCGGAGCCGAAAGCATGTATTGGATGCATAACCAAGGAGGATTGGACGCTCATGGCCGAGCGATAACCCGAATCGACTCGCTCAACCTCCCGAGCCATGATGCCGTAAGAAACATAGTTAGTATTCGCGCAGCCGTATTTCTCAGGTAGCGTAGCCCCTAACATGCCCATCGCACCAAACTCATTCATGATTTCGCGGTCGAACGTCTCGTGGCGAAAGGCGTCACGGACCCGGCTCAACAGCTTGTCTTGTGCATAATCGCGCGCTGAACTTTGGATCATGCGTTCTTCTTCGGATAGCTGATCCTGCAGCTGAAAAGGGTCATCCCAAGCAAAGGGTGCTTTGTCGTTACTCATAGGGCTTCCTTAGATTCGAGCCGCAAGGCTAAAGCAGCGGCCACCGCTGTGCAATAAAATGAGGGATGGGCGATCTTTTGCCCAAGTTTATCGCGCCGAAGCAGGAACTCGCGCTTCGACGCTGGCGCGCTGCCGGGCTATCATGACCTAAATTCCGCTGAGATATGCCAATGAACACTGCTACCCTTTTGCCTCCAGCATTGGACGAGGACACGCTAGAACAACTGATCGATGTGGTTCGTAAATTCGTCAATCAGCGACTTATTCCCCTTGAAGCTCAGGTAGCTGAGGAAGATAAAATTCCAGAGGAAGTCGTCCAAGAAATGCGTGACATGGGCCTTTTTGGCCTCACCATACCCCAGCAATATGGTGGCATCGGCCTGAACACGTATGAAGAGTGTCGAGTCGTGATGGAGCTGGGACGTACATCGCCCGCGTTTCGCTCGATCATCGGCACTAATAACGGTATCGGCTCGCAAGGCTTGGTCATGGACGGCACGCCGGAGCAAAAGGCGTTTTTCTTACCTAAATTTGCGAGCGGTGAAATTATTGGTTCCTTCGCGTTAACTGAACCAGATGCCGGTTCGGATGCTGGCTCTCTGACGACCCGAGCTGTGCGTGATGGCGACGACTTCATTCTAAATGGCACCAAGCGATACATTACCAACGCACCCAGCGCTCAACTATTCACCGTTTTCGCGCGTACCGATTCTGAAACTCCTGGAGCCAAGGGTGTTAGCGCATTTCTTGTAGATGCAGACGCTGCAGGCATAACCCTTGGCGCGGCGAACAACAAAATGGGACAAAAGGGAGCTCACGTTTGCGACGTTATCTTCGATGATTGTCGAGTTCCCGCTGACCGCCTTCTTGGCGGGCCCGAAAAGCTACACAAAGGGTTTCAGAGTGCGATGAAAACGTTGGACCGAGGTCGCATTCATATCAGCGCTTTATCTGTTGGCTGCGCCGACCGCCTGATAGACCTGTGCCTGGCCTATGGCAAGGAACGCAAGCAGTTCGGCCAGCCTATTGCCGAATTCCAGTTACTGCAGGGCATGATCGCTGACTGCAAAGCGGAAAGTTACGCGGCTCAGTGCATGGTGCTGGATGCAGCGCGCCGCCGCGACGCGGGTGAGCCGGTCAACACCCTTGCCTCCTGCTGCAAGCTATTTGCTACGGAAATGGTGGGCCGCGTCGCCGATCGCGCGGTGCAATTCCACGGCGGAGCAGGTTATATGGAAGAGTACGCTGTGGCGCGCTTTTATAAAGACGTGAGACTGTTCAGAATTTATGAAGGCACTAGCCAGATTCAGCAGAGCATTATTGCTCGCAACATGTTGCGGGACTTTAATGGTTAAAAGGCTATTTGTGTGCGTGTGAGCGGGCGGTGGCCAAAGCGCAAAGAGAGCGACGGTTTATGCTAACCCTCGCTATCGCTTAGAGAGCTACGTACCGAGTTGATTGCATCGCGCAGTTGCCGCGCCGCCTTGGCTGCTCGGTCCGCGTAATCGACGCCGTCGCCAGCATAGATTATGCCCCTGGAACTGGAGATGCATAGGCCCTGAGAGCCGGTATCTAGGCCAGCTTTTAGAACGGCTCGGATATCGCCACCTTGGGCCCCAACGCCGGGAACCAGCAAGGGCATGTCGCCCACTGCTGCCCTAACCTGCCCAAGTTCTTCTGGATAGGTTGCGCCTGTAACCAGCATGCACTGATTATTTTGATCCCAGTTATCGACCTGTCGCGCCACGGATAAATACAGCGGTTCGGCATCTACCATTACCCCTTGAATCCAATCGCTACCCGGATTGCTGGTGCGGCACAGCACAATCACACCCCGATCCTGATATTCAAAATAGGGTGCCAGACTGTCGTAACCTAGATATGGATTCACGGTTACAGCGTCGGCGCCGTATCGCTCAAAAGCTTCTTTAGCGTAAAGCGCAGCAGTGCTGCCTACATCCCCACGCTTAGCATCCAATATGACCGGTAGATGAGGGTAATGTGTGTGTATGTAAGTAATAAGTTGGGCCAACTGGTCTTCAGCGCCTGCGGCGGCAAAGTGAGCCGCCTGAGGCTTATAAGCTGAGACGTAGGAGGCCGTGGCATCGACAATTTCCCTGCCAAAGGCCAAAAAGGGCCGTTCGTGGTTGCGTATATGCGCTGGCATCCTTTGTATCTCTGGATCGATACCAACACAGACCAAGGAATTTTGCGCAAGCCAAGCTGACCGCAGACGCTGATGAAAGCTCAATTGGAGGTTCCAGAGGTCGCCTGCTGCAACATGACGTTGCGCATTTCAGGGTCCTGCATCACCCGTTCAATAGTCTCCACAATGGTTTGAGTCTGGCTGTCGACTTCAACGTTGACCTTATCGCCGATTGCCAGCTGGCCTAGGGTAGTGCGCTCTATGGTTTCTGGAATCAGACTGATGGAGAAAGTGCCTGCCTCTCGGTCCACACTTGAGACTGTAATGCTAGCGCCATCCACCCCGATGTAGCCCTTATGCAGCACAAACCGCAACCATTCGTCGGCGAGCTTAAAGGTCAACACACGATCATGGCCCTCGGCACGCAAGTTGCTCAAGGTTGCCGTAGCTGTGACATGGCCAGAGACTATATGGCCACCCACCTCATCACCTACTTTGAACGAGCGCTCTACGTTCACCTGAGCCCCTGCCTGCAGGATTCCAAGGTTGGTGGTATCGAGGGTCTCCTTGATAATGTCGAAGCACACTGCGCCATTGTCGCTGACCTGAGTCACCGTCAAACAAGTGCCATTGACAGCCACCGAAGCGCCAAGCTCGATATTGGACGCCAAATCGTCCATTTTTAGCTCGATCCGGCTGAGATTCTCATCTTCTTCTACCCCGACCACGGCAACCAATCCCTGAACAATTCCGGTAAACACTCTTTGTCTCCTGATTTTTTTGCAAAAAAAAGCCGGTCTTGGACCGGCTTTTCAACGTTATGCGACGTCCGAGTCAACTATCCTGCGGCAGCCAGCTGCTTGAGTCGAGCCGACTCGCGATCAATGAAGGTGATCCATTGACCACATACCCGCAGATTCGCGTTGTCTTCTGCGCGACGCGCAACACGACGACACGCGACAAAAGAGTCTCGAGCCGCCATGAGACGGTCCATATTATACTGGCACATACCCTTGACGATATGCACCGACTGTACTTTGCGCAGCCCTCCCTTATCGAGGGCGCCCGAGGCTGAATCGACACAGCGACTGTATTGGTCGTCTTCTAAGTAGAGATAAGACAACCGTTCGTAGATCTTGCCATCTTCTGAAAGCTTTGCAGCCGCCTCGTAGGCTTCAATGGCGCTGTCCACCTCTTGCGATAGCTGCCAAGCCTGACCCAACGATTGCAGGGACGTGGCATCGCGCTCAATGGCCTCGGCTTTCAAGCCTGCAACGAGCACCTTGGCTGCACGATAGGGAACTTCTTCCTGCATCAATAAGCCAGCGAGGTTGGTGTAATCCGTCTTTTTCTCAAGAAAGCCCATCGTATAGGCTGCTTCTAAAGAATACATTTGTTCTTTTTCGAAGCCCTCTTGACCGTATACGCCGGCCAATCTGACCCAATGTTCACGCTTCGGGAACTTCTTCACCATGATCTTTAGAGTCTCAATGACGTTGGGCCAGTCCTCTTTCTCGAAGTACAGAAACGTCAGCAAACTCCACTGCTGTTCTTTCACCGTAGTGCCGCGCTCTTCGGCGATCTGAATACCCAGTTCCATTTGGTTAATGGCCTTATCGTATTCCTTCATCTGATAGTAGACGGTGGCCATAAAGAAGCGCGGGTCCGCTGAAGGGTTCAAAGCCTTGGAAATCCAGATCTCCATATACTTCAGTGCATCAGTGTAGTTCTCCTCAACATAACTCAGCTGCGCCACCGTATAGAGGGTGGTGGTTTCCAAACCCTCAGGAATTTTGTCCCCTTGAGACACAACAATTTTGTATTCACGCAGTGCGCCGTTGTAATCCTCTTTGAGGTAATAGATGTAGCCAAGCATGTTGTGCAGGTTGGCTACTTCATTTTCGTTATAGCGACGCGAACGGGCCAACGCGTCTTGAATGATTTGCAACGCGCCGTCGTAGTCTTTGGCGTCTATAGCTTCTTGGCCTTCGCCCAGCTTCTTGTATACCGTTTCGCTCAGTGACGGAACTCGGCGCGTCTTTTGCTTCTTCGCTGGTGCCTCCTCAGCTACCGCTTTCGCCGCGGTCAGTTCCATGAAACTGTCGTTTACCGGGCTTAGCAAGCCGAGCAGAGCTACGGTTACCGTGGCTATTACCAAGGTTCGGGCTAACTTCTCTATTCGACCCGCTCGATCCGTCAGGGGCTTCGTCCAATGCGCTACTTGATTAACATTCGTCATTTCCGCAACAGCTCCTAAGCTTATTCGGCCAATTCTATTCAGCTAATTCAAAGGTGATACGAGTCTTCACCCCGGCCACGTCGATGGCTTCCCCATTTACGACCTTGGGCTTGTATTTATACTTCAAGGCGGCGCTCACCGCTGCGCGATTGAAAATTCCTGGAGGCTTGGCATCGATAACCACTGGATCTCTAACCGCGCCGGTCTTGGTAACAATATATTCCAATATCACATAGCCTTCGATACCGCGCGTCTGCGCTCGACGAGGATACTGAGGATTTACTTTCACAATCGGCAGATATTCACCATCGGAGCTAAATCCGCCGCCCTCAATCGATAGGTCGACATTGACGTCCACAGCGCCTACATCGACACCTTGCGATAAATCTGATGATTCAAAGTCAGGCTTGGGCATGTCAGGTGGTGGTTCATCCGGCGGCGGCGGCGGCTTGGGTTTACGCTGCTTGGTTTCGATATCTTGATCGTCCTGCAGGCGCACGAAATCCAGCAGCTTGCCTTTGACGCCTTCATCCAAATTAGCTTCATTCGTAGCAATGATGGCCTGCATCAGGAAGAACAGAAGAAATGTGACTAAGGCTCCAAGCCCAATGCCTATCGCGTAACGAGCGACCATAGTACTACCTGCCTAATTGTTTTCGGTTGAAATTGCTACTTCGCGCATTCCAGCAGCGCGCGCAGCATTAAGAACAACCATGAGCTTTTCATTGGTCGACGTCCGATCAGCTTGCACGACTAGTCCACCTTTTGGGTTTTCTGCGTGCAACCTTTCGATATGAGAACGAACCGAGTTTGGATCCACCCGTTTCTTGTCGATCCAGATATCGCCTCCTGGGCTTATTGCGACCAACAAAGCCACAGTGGGCTTCTGTTCAGACGTCATTGCATCTGGACGCACTACATCTATACCCGCTTGCTTGATAAAAGTTGCGGTAACGATGAAAAAGATCAACATAATAAATACAACGTCCAGCATCGGCGTCAGGTTGATATCGGCTTCTTCTTCGCTTCTTGAAATGCGCCTCATTTGCTTGCGCATAGAAATTCTCCTTGCCTCTGGCTCTAATGATCTAGAGTTAGTTGGTCTTCAAAAAGCTCGGTCTCATACTCGACTTTGCGCTTTAGATACGTCGTGCCAACAAGGCCTGACAAAGAAGCGATCATTCCTGACATCGTAGGAATTGTTGCCATCGATACACCGGCGGCCATGGAACGGGCATTTCCGCCCTGTGTCGCCATCGCGTCGAATACCGCGATCATTCCTGTCACCGTACCCAACAGCCCGAACAAAGGGCATAAAGCGACGCAGGTTTCAATGATCGGCAAACTTCCGGCGATGCGAGAAGCGCCATCTGAAATAATACCTTCTCTTACCTGGTGCGCGCTCCAGGACTTCCTTTCGCTCCGGCTCTCCCACTTAGTACTGGCTTCAAGAACCAACTCCTTGTGCTCGGCGCGAAAAAACCATATGCGCTCGAAAATCATGCTCCACATTAGGAAGGTAATGGCGGCGATGAACCAAAGTACATCCCCTCCCATTTCCATGAACCTAATGATCGCCAAATAAGCGTCGTTAAACATTGTGCGGCTGTCTCCTTGGACTAAAGCTTATGGCCTAACCTAAGGTCTTTCCGGATTTTTCAGCATGGTCAGCAATGATGCCGGCACTCTGCTCCTCAATAACGTGCACCAATCCACGTGAACGCGCACTGACAAGTGCGTGAAGCAACGTCGTCGGAATCGCAACACATAGCCCCAATA